>JAGOUF010000010.1 GCA_018061385.1 Chitinophagaceae bacterium
GGTTTACAAGCACCTGCAGATTGTAGAGAATCTAAATGGCTTCAATGGAAAGCCAATCAATTAAACAAATTTGGCAAAAACTTATACAAATTGGTAAAGAAAAATAAACCAAGCTGCACAGTTTCATGGTCGCCAAGTATTTACCCCTGGAGTAAAGAACAATATTTACAAGATTGGCCAACCTGGCTAAATGAAGGTTATGCAGATTATATTTTACCACAATGTTATCGGTACGATTTAAAATCATACGAAAATTTATTAAAGGAATTAAAGAAACAATTAAAGCCTACTCAATTAAAAAAAGTATTTCCTGGTGTACTTACGTCATTGGGAGATGGCTATTTAATTAAAGAAGATTTATTGCAACAAAAAATTGCATTGAACAGAAAATATGGATTTGAAGGCGAATGCTTTTTCTACTTTGAATTTTTAAAAAAAATTAACCACATATATTAAGAACTAGTTTATGAAAAATTACAACACTAAAAATGTATTTATTGTTTTGATGTTAATTGCCTTTGTTGCTTGTAAAAAGAAAACAGAAGTTACTACAACAATACCAGTTACACCAGGCACAACAGCACCTTTAATAACTTTACCTGCAGGTTGGAGTTTAAATACAACACTTGCGTCAGGATTTCCTTCAGGTATTCAAGTATATTCATTTGACAGTACTTTTTTAGGAGCTAAAACCAAAGCATATTGTGTAGCTTATGATAGCAGAAATACAGGAATTGAATTTAAAACAATAATGAGTACAGCAGGTAAAACACCTACAACTTTTGCTACTGAAGAATCTACAACCAATACAGTATTTGCTTGTATAAATGGAGGCTTTTTTGGAACAGGCCAATCGTACAGTTTAGTAAAATACAACAATACGGTTAGTTCCCCTAATATAAAAGCATTAACAAGGGTTTACAATGGTTCCAACACAAATTATTACCCAACAAGAGCAGCATTTGGAGTTACGTCAACCGGTGCACCTTCGGTTGGTTGGATTTATAATGTTGGAAGTGGAAATGATTTAATTTATAGTTATCCATCGGCTAGTCCTAATGTATTAAACAGTGCTCCACAGGCTGTACCTACTGCAACTTTCCCAAGTGGTGGTTTTATTTGGAATACTGTTAGTGCAATTGGCGGATCACCTATGCTAATAAAAGATGGCACAATAAATATTACAGATGCCGAAGAATTAATTGTAATTGACAATACAAGTTCAAGAGCTCGTTCGGCAATTGGTTACAATGCCAATGGAATAATTGTTATACTTGCTGTTGAGGGTGGCAATCCTCCAAACAATGGAATTAATTTAGCCAACTTAGCTTCTATGATGCAATCTCTGAGTTGTAGCAATGCCATTAATTTAGATGGTGGAGGTTCAACATCGATGGTTGTGGGTGGTACAAAAACTGTACGACCAAGTGATGGTACAGAAAGAAGTGTTGTGAGTGCTGTGGTGATAAAAAGGAAATCTTAAAAAAGCCATTCGAAAAAAATGTGGTCTTTGTCATATAGTATAACTCTTTAGAGATAATGGAATCTAATCCTTTATCTCTAAAGAGTTGTTTCTTATTTGTTTCATTTTTTTTGCTCCATAACCTACGCCAGCAGCAATTAATAACGACAATCCTCCATCTACAGGCACATCATTTACGTCATCATCAAACACGGGTTGTGCATTTACCAATGAAGGTAAACAAATTGCCACCATTACACATACTATTATTAATGTTGATGTTGTTAGTTTCATAATTTTTTATTTGGATTGGAATGAATATTTAGGGAAGGAAGATTATGATAACCTCCCTTCCCTATAGTTTTTTCTATTCTACTATAACAATTTTGTTAATTGTATTATTTCCATTACTTATTTGCATGTTATAAGAACCAGCTGCAATCTTTTTACTTAATGTAATAGATTGAGTTGAGCTACCTCCGTTATGATTGATAGTTTTATTTGCAACTTCTTGGCCAATGTTATTAAAGAGTCTAATAGTGTAAGTACCCTTTTCAACATTACTCATTTGTAAACTAACTACTTTCCCTTTTACCGGATTTGGATAAACTGTAAATTCAGCATCTTTACTTCCAATATTCACTTTTACAATATTGCTGTACTTAGTTACACCATTTTTCTCAGTTGATTTTATGCGATAGTAATTGTTACCATTTACAATATTTCCATCGAACCATGAATAAGAGTTGGTTGCTTCATTTTTAGATTGTACTGTTATTGCTTTTTCGAAGCTATTGCCATTTGTACCTTTCTCTATCGTATAACTTTCCATATTTTGTTCATTAGCTGTAGTCCAACTTACTTGAATACCATCATTTTTTTGAGCAGCTGTTACATTTAAGAAGGTTGACGGAAGTGCAGTGTTTGTTTTCATGATTAACTCAAACCTATTTTCGCCTAAAGTTGCAGGTGTTGAAGGGTCTACATTAAAGCTATACGATACACCTACTAATAATTGAGTAGTTATATTTAAGTATTTATCTTTTAAATAAACCTCTTCTGTTAAACCAAAATCTTCTACAACTATTTTGAAACTATTTGCAGTTGTTGCTGTGAAACCCAATGGAATAACTTTATTCTCAGCAAATGGTCTTGTATCTAAACTTTGCTTTTTGTTATCGGCACTGATTGCATACATGTTCACTTCTGGATTCAATAATTTAGTTCCATCCATTACTTCTTGACTATCGCTTGAGTTACTATTGAATCGTACAAACATATTATCTACTGGATAATTATTGTACAACACTTTTAATTCTATTAAGCCAGATAATGTTGTAGTATTTCTAAATAAGTTAGCTGTTTGTGTTGTTTGCTTATCTGCCTCTACAAAATTAATTGTAGTGGCTGAAGTAGGGTTAACTACAAAAGCACCACTCATAGCCAAGTTGTAAGCACCACCACCAATAATTTTTGTAATATAAGAACCTGCAGAAACTCCACCATTGGCATCCCAAACCCAGTATTGAGTTCCAATATTGCTAGTTGAATTTAATCTACTTCCTAAATTAATTGGAGAAGGATATGGATTAGATACAACACTGTAACCTGTAGGAATTGCTATGTTTTGATTATTCATATTTACAACCCCATCCATATCTAATGTTACTGCATTAGGTGTAGGATTTGCACCAGTTAAAGTTGTTGGTTGATTTCTATCGCCCCTTACCAACAATCTTATACCACGGTATTGAGTCCAATTGGCATTGCTAACTGATGTAAATGGAGTCCATGTTTGGTTGGCACTATTATCAAACCAAAATGCCGATGGATTATTGGTACTTGTTGCATCAAAACCATTGGCAGTACCACCTGCTCCTGTAACATAAATATCATCTATTAAGCTATTCATACTTAAAGCATTGCTAAAAGGATGACCTATGAAACGTGAAGTACGACGACCACCTGGTATATAACGTTGTACAGTAACATTTCCTGAAATATACGTTCCAGTACCTGCTGCAATTCTTGCAGTAGTAGTTGCATTACTGGATAGTGTTAAAAAGTTATTGGTTGCTAAAGTGCCAGATGTTGGTGTAACAACGTCACTAACAGTTAATGCACCATTTAGCGACACACCTGCTTCATTGTTAATGGTTAAACCTTTAATGCTGTTGTCTGTAAAAGTTGAAGCTGCAATTTGCTGAGGAGTATTACCATTATAAGCAATTGTACCAGCAGTAGAAGTTAACATTCCACTATTAAACAAATTACCTGCTATGCTTAATGTATTCGTGTTGATTAGTGAAGCACTTGTTTGTACTTGACCATTGTAGAAACCTTGTGCTGTGGTTACAGATACAGGCAAATTACTAGCACCTGTTGGTATTACAATATTATCGTTTGTTGTAGGAGTTGTGCCTAAATCCCAATTGGTTGCTGTTGCATAATTGTTATTGATAGCACCAAGCCATGTATTCCATGCTGTACTAGCAATCCAGTTGCTTGTTGCCCCTGTTAATGCAAAGTTGTTTAATGTTCCATTATTTGCATTGGAAGTTTTATCGTTCAATACAGTTATTCCAGTATTACTACCTCCAGAAACTCCTTCATTAAAATTATAGTAAGCCATTAAACCTGCAGAAGCTGGATTAATAAAGTTGTACATATTTGTTTGAATATCTTCTTTTGATCTAACCATATTCCAAATACGAACTTCTTCAAGAGACCCCCAAAAACTATAAGTACTATTTCCTGTAGCATCTTGCGGTGTACCTAGGTATAAATCTAGTGTATTAGAAACCGGTACTGCAACTGTACTATAAGTAGTATCTAAATTGCCATTTATATAAAGTGAAACTGCAGAAGTTGATGCGTTATAAACTCCAGCTACATGTATCCATTTATTTTGAGGTAATTGGCTAATGCCTCTATAAGTTCTATTGCCAAATCTTAAGCCTAATTTATTATCGGCAAATAACCAAAAAGAATATCCATTGGCAGAAGTAAAATTATCTTTACCAATAATACAGTCGTCTGTTCCTAATGAACTTCTATACACCATTGCTTCAAGAGATAGAGAACCTGTAATATTCAAATTAGCATTATTTCCACAATTTACATAGTCGTTCGTTCCATCAAAATTCAAAGCATTTCCAATTGTAGCCGTAAAAGTTCCATCAATTATAAAATCATCTATCGATAAATTTTGAGTTCCAGTACCACTATTGATTGCATACACCTCAATACTTACAGTTCCAGTTAAGAATAAAGGTGTGTTGCCAGATAATGTAACACCTGGGCAAGCACTTAATACAGAAGCAGAACTTGCATAAGTTGTTCCATTTACTTTCACACCATATCCACCGTTATTAATAGTACTATTTTGTTTGAAAGAAATTCCTGTAAGATTTAATCTATAACCACTTGCTACATTTAATGATAGTGTTAAAGATCTTGTGCTACCTAAATTTGGAACAGCAACAGAGAGCTTGCCATTACCACTACAATTGGTAATAGAAGTTGTGCCAGAGCCTGTCCATTGTGGGCTGCCAACAGTTAAGTTGCTAGCCAATACATCTGGTACTGTATTATAATCGCTACCCGAAACTGAGCCTGAATTAAATTGGTGAAAATAAACTGCCGAAGTGGTCAATGTTCCATTTAAAATAAAATCATCAATAGCAAAATTTTGTGCATTAGAACCACTATTGACTGCCGATATTACAATGGTTACTGTACCTGTTAAACTTAGTGGTGTATTTTGTGTAACTGCTATTCCAGGGCAAGCATTTAATACACTAGCACTACTGTAATATGGATTTCCATTTACAGTAATAGCAAAGCCACCATTATTAATGGTACTAATAAACTTTGTAGAAATACCTGTAAGGTTAAAAGTGTATGCTGATGCAACATTTAATGTTAATGTAAGTGTTCTTGTACTACCAAGATTTGGAACATTAACAGCCAAACTATTGCTACCATTACAATTGGTAATAGAAGTGGTACCGGAGCCAGTCCATTGAGTAGAACCTACCAATAAACCAGTAGCAATAATATCTGGTGCTGTATTATACTCACTTGCTGAAACTGAACCAGTATTGAAAGAATGATAGTAAACTGTATTTGTACTTACCGCCCTTGTAACAGTAATTGTGTATGTTTTTATGGTTGTACCATCTTGTGCAGTAACCTTAACATCTATTGTATTAGAACCAACATTTAAAGACAATGCTGCTGATGCCGAACCACTATTTACAGTTGAATAGCCCCCGTTGTTTACTTGAACTTGAATGGTAGCATTTGCATCGGACTTAGTTGGTGTTACTGTTACACTTGTTATGGCATTAGTAACACTTGCCGTATAAGCGGTTGTTGCAGCATCGAAAGTTGGAGATATTGTACCCGCTGTAGTGGTTAATGCTGACAAATCTGCATTAGCACTTGCTGCCCTCATAACTGTTATAGTATATGTTTTAACGGTTGTACCATCCTGTGCAGTAACCTTAACATCTATTGTATTTGAACCAACATTTAAAGACAATGCTGCTGATGCTGAACCACTAGTTACAGTTGAATAGCCCCCATTGTTTACTTGAACTTGAATGGTTGCATTAGCATCAGCTTTGTTTGGCGTTACAGTTACACTTGAAGTAGCATTAGTAACACTTGCTGTATAGGCGGTTGTTGCAGCATCGAAAATTGGTGTAATTGCACCAGCAGTTGTAGACAGTGTAGAAAGATTGGCATTGGTAGAAGGAATTGGGTAATATGCCAATTGCGATGCTTCCATACTTTGCCTATCTGTTGTATTTAACTCTGTAGAATAACTAATTACTTCACTTATATATCCATTTAGTGGCTCTGAATATGCACCTTCTGTACCAAGATTTATTTTTCCTGGAAGACCTTTGTTGTTAGCACTTGTTTGAGATACTCCATTTCTAAAAGATGTACAAGAATTACTTGTTGGTTGAGTAACTGTAAAATATTCTACCAATGTAGTAGACCATGGCGTTGAGATTTGGTGATTCCAATTTCCAGCAAACCAACTATGTTGGTTGCCATATGGGCCCACCAACCAATTGCTTGAACCTTGTATTGCTCTTCTTAATGCGTTACTATTGGCATTACTACCAGCTACTAAGTTTACAGTTATTGGATTGCTATTTAAATAAGTAGCTCCAGAGTAAATCATGCCATCATCACTACCATCTAAATATAATGTGGGCTTGCCATTTCTTCTATACATTATTCCAGCGTTTACAATACCAGGTTGCTTACTACTAGTAACTTCTGTTAGGTTTCTTGTATTGCCAGACTGATCGTACCAGATTGTAACAAAACCATTTCCACTACCTACAAATGTTTTAAGTGCTGTTGTGTCCAAATCTCCATTTGCTGTAAACCCTATATTTTGAGTGGAGTTGTCTGAACTTCTTCTTACTTCTATGGCAGCACCTGTATAATCAGAATTCAACTTTCTTAAACTATAGGCAGAAGCTGCTTGGGTAGAAGTGATACCTATATTATTTAAAAAGGTTAATGTCGTAGCAGTAATTGTAGACGAATATCCACCTTGCCCTGTAACACTTGTTTTATCTGCTTGTACTCTATAATAATAAGTTGTGCCTGCTGTTAAACTAGTTACAGACTGAGATGTTCCTGCAACACTCAAACCATTATATCCACTAACAAAAGATGAAAAAGTTGATGAGGTAGATACATCTAACAAATAATTGGTTACTGTACCTACTGTTGGTGCAGTCCAGTTTGCTGTAAAACTTGTATTTGCAATATTTGTAGCTGTTGTAGTTGTTGGTATTACCATTGCATAACTTTCTACCCAATTACTAGTTGCCCCTGTTAATGCAAAGTTGTTTAAGGTCCCATTGTTTGCATTTGAAGTTTGGTCTGCCAAAGTAGTAAGACCAGTATTTGTTGCACCTGGTAATCCATTGTCAAAATTATAATATGCAAATAAACCTGAAGTAGATGAGCTAATAGTATTGAACATATTAGCCTGTATTTCGGCTTGTGTACGTGTTACATTCCATAATCTAAACTCGTCAATACTTCCTTTAAAATAATATTCGTTAGAAGCTCTTTTGCCAATGCAAAAAGGATTTGCATTTGTAGTTAATGCCGTACTGACTGAGCCAGATGTTACTGTATAAGCTCTGTCAACACCATTTATATATACTTTTAAAACGCTTGTACTTGGGTCGTGTACATAAGCAATATGTGTCCACTTATTTACTTGTAACGCATTTGCCACATCAATGTAAACATTGGGTCTAGGTAAAATCCTAAGATAATTTGCACCAAGACCACCAGTATGCATTTCTAAAACCTCTGATCCAGCTCCAAGTCCTTTGCTATATATAAACTGTACATCTGATGCAGAGTTTGGTGTCCAATAAACCCATGTTTCAATAGTTACTTTATTAACACCAAAACCAGCAACCGATGGAATGCTCACATTATCATTTACAGCATCAAAATTTAATGCATTTCCAGGGGGGGTATATGAAGTTGTTGTAGTTATAGATGATGAATATCCACCTTGCCCTGTAACACTTGTTTTATCGGCTCTTACTCTATAATAATATGTTGTACCTGATGATAAACTAGTTACAGATTGTGAAGTTCCTGCAACACTTAAACCATTATAGCCACTTACAAAAGAGGCAAAGGTTGATGAAGTAGAAACATCTAATAAATAATTGGTTACTGTACCAACTATTGGTGCTGCCCAATTGGCTGTAAAACTAGTAGTAACAATACTTGTAGCAGCTGTAGCTGTTGGTACAACCATTGCATAACTTTCTACCCAATTACTGGTTGTACCGGTTAATGCAAAGTTCTTTAATAAACCATTATTTGCATCTCCACCTACGTCATTCAATGCATAATAAGCAGCATTTGAACCTGCTGCTGTGCCATTATAAAACTTATAATAAGCCACTAAACCTGTATTGGTACAACCTAAAATATTTTTATTATTGGTAGATATTTCTGTAGATGTTCGTGCAGTATTCCAAATTCTTACTTCATCAATCATTCCATTAAAATATCTGCCATTAAAATCGGATCCAATTCTTAATTCATCTGTATTAACAGCTGTTGTAATTCCTGTTCCTGTTAAAGTTTGTGCAACACCGTTTACATATAAACTACGTGTGCCACCACTTTTAGTAGCTGCAATATGGTACCATTTTCCGGCTTGCAAAATGCCATCTACAGTTTCCATACCATCAAAACCTATTCCAGAGAAAGTTCCAGAACTTCCTAAACGTAACAAGTACCCATTTGACCCAACAGTTTGATATTTACTAACAATACCAGCAAGTGCAGTAAAGCTAGAAACATTGATCCAAGCTTCAATTGTATAATTGGTTGTAATATCTAAATTATTCGCATCAGGTATTGATATATAGTCATTAACGCCATCAAATTTTAAAGCATTGCCAGGGGCATTTTTTACATTTGCTAAACTTAAATCGTTTAGATATACTAATGAAAGATTGGTACTAGTACCTGATCTTGACATACAAAAAATATCTAATTTTCCATCTCCAGAAAGTTCACCCAATATTGCACCATGTGGTGCAGCATTTACTGTATAAGGTTGTACTGCTAAACCACATCCATTGTTAATTAAAATACTGGTAGGTGTAACAGATCCATTACTTATAACTGCATCAATATATCCATCGCCATTTAGGTCGCCAAAGTCTACTGATGCTCCAACTATTGTAGAAGTGTAAAAAGTTGTACCAAAAGTACCACTACCATTGTTTAGAAAAACTCTTACACCTACTCCATTATACGGACTCCATGTTATTAAATCTAAATCTCCATCTTTATCCCAATCATTTAATACTACTTTGAAACTATAGGTACCTGTATGTGTTTGAAAAGTAAATACGCCACTTGCATTTTTAAATACTTGTACAGCGTTATCAAATCCCCCAATAACTACATCTTTATCTCCATCTGCATCAATATCTGCAATATCTATAGAGTTGTTGTTAGTGCTTGCCGAAACAAAGCCAGTAGAATAAGTAAAAGCAGCATTACCAGTTGTGCCTGTATTTAACCAAACTTCATTAAAAGCATTTGCTCCATTTGAACTATTGGCCCAAATAATATCGTTTTTACCATCGTTGTTTATGTCTGTTATTTTTATAGCCGCAATTGTTCCGCCTGCGTTCTGTTTTATGAGTAAACTGCCTAATTGAGAGAAAGTGCCAGATCCATTGTTAATATAAACTCTACCGTTTGTACATACAATATCTATATCGCCATCATTATCTAAATCGCCGGTTTCAATGGCTTGATTGGTAACAGGTATTAACTCAGTAAAAGTATTTGCAAAAGTACCATTACCATTATTTTTATAAAGTCTATAATTACCACCAACGCCATCAAAATTAGCTATATCATTATCGCCATCATTATCAAAGTCGGCAATTCTTGCATTACTTGTAAAGTCGCTTGTTAACCCAATACTTGATGATAATGTGAAGCTGTTTGTTTGAGCAAAACCCATTATTGACAATAACATAAAAAACACAATATAAAAAGTTGCTTTTCGCAACTGAATTGCCGTTTTTTTGTTGTTAATCTTGCTTAAGTGAGAATGAAACTGATAAAACATAATGGTTAATTTTGCCACAAACTATTTTAGGTAGTTTAAACTATTTAGTTACATGTCCTCAAAAAGGTTTTTTTTGTCCATAAAAAACATATCTATGACTTTTTTTTCATTAAAACACCCTTACTTGCAATTGTTTTAATAAAAGTTGAATACTTTACCAACCGATACTATTTTATATGAATGATAAAATTAAAGTGCTAATTGTTGAAGATGAGGAGACCTGGGTTTTATCTCTACAAACGCTTTTAGATTCAATGGGGTTTGAAGTAGTTGCAGTTGCATCAACATTAGCTGATGCAATAAATAACATTAATAACACTGAATTTGATATTGCACTTTTAGATATACATATTGATGATACAAATAGTGGTATTTCTTTAGGGCAGTTAATTAAAACATCATTTAAAAAGCCATTTGTTTTTATAACAGCAAGTAGCGAAAGCCATACTTTACTTGAAGCAGCTAAGGCAAAGCCTTCGGCTTATTTAATAAAACCTGCAGATAGAAATAGTTTATACATTGCTATACAAAATGCTATTGAAAATTTTATTGAAAAAAGTGATCCTATTGCAATAGAACAAAACTTAAATCAAGAATCTTTTTTTATTAAAATTGGAAAAAAGTATATGAAGGTTTTTTGGCAAGATGTTTTGAGCCTTCGATCTGAACAAAAATATACTGCCCTAGAATTAATGAACGATAGTACCGAATGCTATATAAGAAGTTCACTTCAAAACACAATTAAACATTTAGTTCCTCCATCAATTGTAAGACAATATGTTCAAATTAACAGAGCAGAATATATTAATATGAAGTTTGTTGAAGAGCTATTGGGTAACACACTTAAAACCAGCAATAAAAAGACTTTTGCTGTAAGCGATAATTATTTACCCGATTTAAAAACAGCTATGAATATTATGCATTAGTGGTAATTGCAAATTCAATAGACACTGTAGTGCCTATATTTTCTTTTGATTCAATATATAGTTTGCCATTGTGTGCCTCAACAATTTGTTTGCATATATTCCAGCCAAGTCCATAACTTTTTTCTCCATTTGTTCCAGCTCTTACCAATGTGCTTTTGGCATTCGTTAATCCTTTTAGTATTTCATTGCTCATACCTATTCCACTATCATTGATATGTATAAGAACTTTCTCATTTTTTACTTCTAATACAACTTGTACACTACCTCCTATAGAAGTAAACTTAATGGCATTGTGTAGTAAATTATTTACAACCCTTTCTAGCTTTGCCCAATCGGCCAAAACTATAATTTCGTTTGGCGGTAATATTTGTTTAAGTTGAATATTTTTTTGGTCAGCTTTGTGTTTAAACAATGGTAAAATTTGTTGCACTAGTTTATTTAAGCTAATTATTTCTAGCGACAACTGTTGCTGTTTATTGTATTGATTGCTCACCAATTCATTTACCAATTGAGTGGCTCTTTTACTTGAGCTAGATATAGTTTTTAAAATATTTTGTTGTTTTGCTTCTTCAACATCTTCTAACATTATATCTGCAAGGGTTGCAATACCAGTAAGTGGATTACGAAGATCATGGGCTACAATATGAAGTATTTTATCTTTGTCTTTATTGGCTTCTAATGCTTGCTCATGTGCAAAGGCTGTTTCTTTTTGCTGTTGCTTTATTTCGTTGTTTAAAGTAGATAAAAGCTTGTTGGTTTGTTTCTCTTTTTTATTGCTTCTATAAAACAAAAACGCAACAAATGCAATAACAATAGCAATAAGTACTATACCCAATAAATAAAGACGATCAATTTTACTGGTAAGTTTTAATTTGTTTACTTCATCTTCTTTACCTTTTATTTCTAAAGCCTGAATGAGGTTTCTATCTTTACCCTCTTTTTGAACCAGTTCAATACTATCTTTATAACTTACATAACGGTTTAGGTAATACAATGCAGCCTTGTCGTTTTTTTGCATAGTATTATACCAATAGTTTACTTTTAAACTACCCAATACATACCCATTATTTATAAAAAAACCATGACCAAGCAAATTATAAGAAACAATGGTATTTACTTTTTGTACTGTTTCTTTAAATTGTTTTTCATCTTTAATAGTATAATATAACTCTGCCAATTGTATCATTGAAACACAAGCATCTAGTGTGTCTCTGCTAGAAGATGGAAGTATTTGTGGTACATCTAATGTTAAATAAATAGATTTTTTATAAGCTGCTATAGCATCATCAGTCTTGCCTTGCAAAGCATATATTTTTGCCAAGTTTCCAATTGTTACAGCAAGGCATACATTATAATGATCGTTGTGCAGCTCATAATTTTTTATTGCCCCATTTTTTGCAGCTTCAATAAACTGTAACCCTTGTTTACAATAGCTTTCGGCACTATCTAGTTTGTTAAGCTTTGTATAGCTAAGCCCAATATTGTTAAATGTTTGCTGTGTAAAATAATACCTGTAATGTGGCTCAAGTATGGTATCTGTTTTGGGTGTTGAAACTAAATTATCTAATTGTTTCTTAAAAAAGAAGGCAGCTTTATCATACAATTTCTGTTCGTAAGAACTGATACCCATCGTAAATAAAAAGTGGTTAGTAGCAACTGGTTGTCGGTTGTGTTCGTGCCAATTTTTTACATTATAATACAGGTCGTAAGCTTGGTAATATTTATTTTGAGCAAAGAGTATACTAGCTTTTTGGCAAAGTGAATTAATATAGTGTACCTCAAAAGCCTTCTGAAAATCTTTATTTACAAGGGGATAAAGTTGTTCTAGAGAATCAATATATAATAATGATTTGTCTAAATTTTTTTCGCCAGCACCATCATTAAGCATTAGTAGGTAATAATGCAAAAGCATAAAGTCATTTTCTTTTGCAGCGTGCCGCATTAACTGCTTCTGGTGTTCTACTTCGTTCCAATCTGTTTTAATAACAAATTTTTCTATATGCCTTGTAAAATACATTCCTCCTTCGGCAATTGCATCTTGGTTCGATTTACTACTGCAAGCAGCAAATAAGGCTACCCAAAAAACCAATATATAATACTTACAGTTCATTAACAGAGAATTGAAGCTAAAGAAAGGACAATTCTAACAATTTTTATTTTGAATGATGAATGATTTTATTGGCACACGGATAACACGGTTTTAACGGATGTTCACTGATTTTTTCTGCTTCGCAGAATTTGGATTTTCAGAAATATTTTAGCTGTCCGATTTTTTTGGACAGCTGATTACTACTTGAGTGGGTTAAAGTTATTATATTTTCTAAATTACATTTCCAACTAA
This sequence comes from Chitinophagaceae bacterium, assembly GCA_018061385.1. Lineage (GTDB taxonomy): Bacteria > Bacteroidota > Bacteroidia > Chitinophagales > Chitinophagaceae > UBA1930. The sequence continues at coordinate 13,395 of JAGOUF010000010.1, forward strand.
CTTCCAAAATTTCATTAAAGCATCAAACTCTTGCACAAGTTTATAAAAACTATTGCTCACTTTATAAAATTTACCTTTCATTTCATCCAATTCAGAAAAGCTAAAAATTTCAAATGTACCCAATCCTTTTGCTTTAGACAACAAGATCGCTTCATGCCTACTTTTCACTTTTTCATCTATTAACATAAACTTCTCTTTTACTCTTGAAAAAGGTATCTTTTCTAAAACCATTTCAATTGGTGGTTCTTTAATGAAGGTTAATATTTCTCTTACTTCCAACACTTTAAATAAATCATTAGAGAATAATGACAAAGGCAAAAATGAAATTTCATTTTTTGTTGTATGAGTTTTTAATAGATACCAATTTTCACTATAATTTTTTATTCCCCCTAAATCGTCAATTATCCAATGGTATTTATTTAAAAGTAAAATATCAAACTCCAAAAAAAATATCATATTCTCTCTTTCATCAGCATTAAAAAAATTAAGAACACAATAGTCAGTTTTAAATTGAGTAGGCCTAAACCCTTTCAAAATCTCTAGTTTTTGTTGTAAATTAATTTCATGGAAATTGATTTTTTTGTTGAATACTGCTGATATTTTTTCAACGTACCTTTTCCTGTTGATTTCAATATATTTTTCTAACTCATGAATTCGCAATTGAGCCTTTATTGCAAAAGGCAGAAAATCATTTATCTTGTAAGAATTATTGTTTAAAATTTCGAAGAACTTCGCTTTTGCTTCATTAGAGGATGTTGAAACGGTGTATTTATTTTTTTGAGGGTATTCATAACCATATCTAACATCTTGCTTGGATTTAATGGGTATAGATTCCTCTTTTGGTTTTGCCTTTTCTGCTTTCAGTTTTATTCTTTCATTTACGATTTGTTGCTTCGCCGATTCTCTTAACAGCTTATTGATTAAAGAAAAAAAACTGGTCATCTATTGTAAATATTGTTTGTTATATATTTTATTCTTACTCAAGAAAAAGCCATCGATAAAAGCCAAATTTATATTCTTCATTTGAATGGAGCGACGCCACTGAAGTTTCATTTATGTTCTACTGTTTGTTACATAAAAAATTCTACATCTAACAACATACTTCGACAAGATTAGTACGACATTTCGGTTATGATAAATTCAACATTTAGAATTTATCATTCAAAATAATTCTAATGATTGTTCAAAGGTAAACCTTGCTCTTGCCACTGTTTCCAATTGATGTATTCTGGAGCAACACGATGTTCTTCCATAGTAATACAACTGTCTACTGGACAAACCAACTTGCATAAATTGCAGCCTACACAATCGTCTTCTTTAATGGTGTATGTGTTGTAGGGATTGCCTTTGGCGATATTGATGGATTGATGTGATGTGTCTTCGCAAGCAATATAACATAGGCCACAGTGAATACATTTATCTTGATTGATTTTTGCAATGTGGTGATAGTTGATATCCAAATCTTCCCAATGGGTAATTTTATCTACACTTTTGCCAATAAAATCGTTGATGGTTTTATAACCTTTTTCATCCATCCAATTGTTGAGGCCTTCACACATGTCTTCTACAATTCTAAAGCCATGCGTCATGGCTGCTGTACAAACTTGTACAGTGGTGCTACCAAGTAACATAAACTCAACAGCATCTTTCCAGGTACTAACACCACCAATTCCACTAATTGGAACTTTGCTAGTTAAATCGTCTTGTGCAAGCGTAGTCAGCATTTTTAATGCAATGGGTTTTACTGCAGGACCACAATAACCACCAAAAACACTTTTACCAGCTACATAAGGATTTGGCACAAGCGTATCTAAATCGATGCCTGTAACACTTTGAATTGTATTGATTAAACTGAGTGCATTGGTGCCACCTTCAACTGCTGCACGACCTGTGGGCACCACGCTATGTACGTTTGGTGTAAGCTTGGTAATAACAGGAATGGTGGCTTTTTCCATTACCCATTCCACCACCATTTTTGCAATGTGTGGATCTTGACCAACAGCAGCACCCATGCCACGTTCTGTCATGCCATGTGGGCAACCAAAGTTGAGTTCAAAACCCATGGCTCCTGCATCTTCACATTTTTTAATGAGTTCGTGCCAAGATTTTCTATCATTGTCGGCCATTAAAGAAACAATCATTGCTCTATCAGGAAATAGTTTTACAACTTCTGTAATTTCTTTGAGGTTAATGTCAAGTGGTCGATCACTAATTAATTCAATGTTGTTGAAACCCATCATGCGATGTCCACCATAACCAACTGAAGAATATCTACTAGACACATTCTTTACCTGACTGCCCAAGGTTTTCCACACAACCCCACCCCAGCCTGCTTCATAGGCACGAAGTACATTGATTTTTTTATCTGTTGGTGGGGCACTTGCTAACCAAAAAGGGTTAGGTGATTTTATACCAAGAAAATTTGCTGATATATTTGCCATAAAAATAATATTTGCCACGAATGCACGAATTGCACGAATGGTATTAATAGATGATTCTTTTATGTTCCATTTTGCCTCTTGCAAAATTTACAATAAGTGCAAGTCGATTATCTGAAACTTTTAAATAGTTGATTGCTTGTGATTCATGTTCATCTGATATGCTTTTCACACATTTCACTTCTAAAATAATTTTATCGAAGACCACGAAATCTGCATAGAATTTATGTTTCAATAAATTCCCTTTATAAAAAACAGGGTATTCTTTTTCTCTTTCATACACAATCCCATTTTCACTAAACTCAAATTCAAGAGCATCTTTGTATACAATTTCAGAGAAGCCATGACCTAGTTGATTGTGTACTTCCATACACAAACCAATAATGCTGTAAGACTCTTCTTTATAGACTAATTCACTCATAAATTATTTTTACTACGTGTACTCAATGGCACTAACAAAATATTCGTGTTCATTAGTGCATTGGTGGCATTATATATTTCAGAATTGCGTTTGCTCCATCTTTACCAGCTTGCACTGCATCTACAACTTCACGTCCACCATTTACACAATCACCACCTGCAAATACACCATTGATATTGGTGGCAGTTTTTTCTTTCACTGACACTTTACCATTTTTGTTTTCTAGTTCATTGTTGTTGACTAATTCCGAGAAAGGCATTTGTCCCGCTGCTTTAATTACCATATCTACATCTAATGTAATGGTTTCACCTGTTGCCATAGGACTTCTTCTTCCACTTGCATCTGGTTCGCCTAACTTCATGGTATCACAAATGAGC
>JAGOUF010000269.1 GCA_018061385.1 Chitinophagaceae bacterium
AATACATAATCCCAATACAAGCCAATACAATTACCCAAGCCATCCAACGCACTTTTAAAAAGCCCGTTAGCATTTTTTTGTAACCATTTTCCATGCCTCTAAAAAACGGTTCTGTTGCATCGTAAAACTTACCATGTCCAGTTTTTTTTCTATTCAACACAACATTTAAAACAGGCGTTATAGTAAGCGATACAAATGCACTAATTAAAACGGCACCAGCTACAACAATACCAAACTCTCTAAACAAACTTCCTACAAAACCTTGTAAAAATATTACTGGTAAAAACACTACAGCCAATGTAATTGAGGTAGAAATTACAGCAAAGAAAATTTCTTTACTACCATCTAATGCTGCTTTACGTATAGGCAAGCCTTGTTCTAGTTTTCTAAATATATTTTCTGTAACTACAATTCCGTCATCCACCACCAAACCTGTTGCTAGTACAATGCCTAAAAGGGTTAATACGTTTACACTAAAACCTGCTATGTACATAATAAAGAAAGTAGCCACCAACGAAATTGGAATATCTATTAAAGGTCTAATTGCAATTAAAATATTTCTAAAGAATGCAAAAATTACCAATACCACTAAGCTAAAAGAAATGAGTAAAGTTTCTTCAACTTCTTCAATACTTCTGCGTACATTTTTTGTACTATCTATTAATGGGGTTAAAATAAAATCGCCTTTTTGCGATTTTTTGATGTCTTCAATTCTTTTATAAAACTCATCGGCAATTTTAATATAATTGGCTCCGGGTTGTGGAATAATGGCTAAACCAATTGCTGGTACACCATTTAAACGCCAGCTATACTCATCACTTTGTGGACCAATTTCAACTTTTGCAACATCGCTTAAACGTACAATTCCTGTTGCATCTTCTCGTAAAATTAAATCGTTAAAATCTTTTTCTGTTGTTAAACGTCCCAATGCTCTTATGGTTAGTTCGGTATTGTTACCATAAATTTTCCCCGACGGAATTTCTACATTTTCTTTGTTTAAAACATTTCTAATATCTGCAAAAGTTACACCATATGCATTCATTTTATCAGCATCGTTCCAAATACGCATGCTGGGTTTTTTTTGTCCAAAAATATTTACATTACTTACTTCTGGGATGGTTTGTAATTTTTCTACCAATACATTTTCGGCATAATCGCTCAATTCTAATAAGCCTTTTGTACTACTTTGAATGGCCATTAAAATAATAAAATCGCTACTAGCATCGCTTTTAGATACAACTGGTGGAGCATCTACATCTTGCGGTAAATTTCTAATAGCTTGTCCCACTTTATCTCTCACATCATTGGCTGCAGCTTCTAAGTTTTCGCCTACATTAAATTCAACAGTTACACTACTTCTACCAACTTGACTTTGAGAAGTAATGGCTCTAATTCCAGGAATTCCATTTACCGCTTTTTCAATGGGTTCGGTAATTTGTGTTTCAATAATATCACTATTGGCACCTGCATAAGAAGTGCTTACATTAATAATTGGAGGATCAATGGCAGGATATTCTCTTACAGATAAAAAAGTATATCCTACTGCACCAAACAACACAATTAATATGTTCATTACGGTAGCTAGTACAGGTCGTTTTAATGATAACTCTGAAATATTCATTTGAAAGAAATGTCTTTAGCAAATTATAAATGGATTGGCCAACTGCTCTTTAATTTTCTTTAGTTGCTTCTTCTAAAGATTTTACAGCCTTTACTTTTACATCGGCATTTGCACGAACAAATAAAACGCCTGTTACAATAACAGAATCGCCAATGTTTAACCCTTTAGTTACCTCTATACCTCCTGCTGTTCTTAAACCAGTTTCAATATTTACAAAAACTCCTTTACCGTTTTTTACAACAATTATTTTTTTAGAAGTAGCATCTGGAATAACAGCATTGGTTGGTACAACAATATTGTTACTAGCTGTTGCAGCTGCAATGGAAACTTTTACAAAAGAGCCAGGATTAATTACTCCACTTTCAAGTACAGCCCTAACTTTTAAATTTCTGGTAGAAGTATTAATTTCTGGTTCGGTAGCAACTACAGTTGCTTTGCGTAGGGTTGAAGTGCCAGAACTTACTTGTACCACCAATCCTGTTTTTATAACATTGGCATATAATTCTGGAACAGTAAAATCTATTTTTACTTTATTTATTTGTTGTAAAGTAGCGATTACAGTTTGTGGTGTAACATAAGCACCAGGGCTTGTTTGACGCAAACCCAATACCCCACTAAATGGTGCTTTTACAATTGTTTTATCTATTTGAGCTTTCAATAATTCTATATCTGCTTTAATATTGTTAACGCTGTTTAAAGCAATATCATAATCTGCCTGATTGATACCATTTACAGCCAATAATTTTTTTAAACGCTCTTCTGTTCTTATAGCCAATTCTAACTGTACTTTGCTTTTGTTTAATTGAGCTTGCAATTCAGCATCGTTAATTTTAGCTAAAACAGTACCAGCAGCAACCTGTGCACCATCGGGTACATTTAAAAAAACCAACCTTCCACTGGTTTCTGGTAAAATTTGTACCATTTCGTTGGCTACAGATGTGCCATTTACTTCTATACTACTAGTAACCTTTTTTGGTGAAGCAATAATTACATCTACAGTAACAGGTTGATTGTTCGTTTTTGATTGAGTTTCTATTTTTTTTCCTTTACAAGAAAAAAGAAAGAGTACTAAAATAGATGTTAGTGTTTTTGTATACATTGATGCTATTATGAGCAATGATGAAATAAAATGGTTGCTAAGATAAACGAAAACCTACCCTATTTGTTCAATTGCTAGGATGAATGGCTAAAGAAGTAATTAAAGCAACTAAAAATCCCTTTTCTACTATAAAAAGTTGCATAATCAAGTATAGTGAACAAAATAATTTTACAAAAAACAGCAATTTTTTTCTTTAAAACATAATACAATGCAAAGAATGGCGTTATATACCCACGTAATTGTTTTTTAGGAAGCAATTGCGGTTTTAAAATCACATATCCAATATCAAATTCTATGAATGCCAAATTCAAAACGCAAATTATGCGTTGGGTAATTTGCAGTACAGTTGTATTGCTTACCCAAGCTACACAAGCTCAAATTTACACCACCAATTTTGTTAGAAGTGAACGCCAATGGGAACTTGACGTAAATATTGGTCCAACCATTTTCTTAGGAGACGTGGGAGGAGGAAAGGGAAAAGGAACCCTTTTTATAAAAGATGTAAATCCTGCAACAACCAACATTTCTTATGGTGTAAACGTTTCTTATTACCCAAAATCTTGGTTGGGTTTTAGAGCCAACATCAATAAAGGGGCTGTTGCTGGCTTCGATAGTTTAATTACAGCAAAAGGCTCAGTAGAAATCAATCGTAAAAATCGAAACTTGGGTTTTAGAAGTGAAATTGTTGAAGCCAATTTTTCTGTAGAAATGTATCCTTTCTCGTTTTTTGTAAATGAAGAAAGCTTTTTCAACAACAAATTACGTCCATATTTTACGGTTGGTATTGGTGCTTTTCATTTTAATCCACAAGGGGTTTATGAAGAAGCCAATGGAAAAAAATCTTGGGTAGATTTAAAACCTTTGCACTTAGAAGGACAAGGATTTAGTGAATATCCAAACAGAAAAGAATACAACAATGTGGCAATACAAATACCGTTTGGGGTTGGTATAAAATATTTCATTAACGACCAATGGTATATTGGTGGGGAATTAATGCAACGTTACACATTCACTGATTATGTAGATGACGTAAGTACAACATACATTGATCCAAATTTATTTGCTAAATACTTGCCCAAAGAACAAGTGCCAATTGCTCAACAAATGATGTTTAAAAGAGGATTAATTAACAATCGTCCAGTAACAGATTTTGTTGGAAAAGATAGAGGCGACAGCAAAAACAACGATTACTATATGTCGTTATTTTTCAAAGTTGGTTTTCGCTTTGGAGGAAGAGATACAGATATGAGTTGCCCTGGTGGAAGAAGAAGTGGAAGAAGTTTTTATTAATTGAAAAAATATTTTAAAGTTATTCTGGGTATACGTTGATTTTGGATACAAAGAGGCTGCATTGTGCAGCCTTTTTTATGCTTTAAACTTTTTAAGTTGCTCAACTGCTTTTTCTAATGTTTTATTTTGCTTTACAAAACAAAAACGAATTACTTGGTTATCATTTCCTTCTTTATAAAAAGCAGATACAGGAATGGTTGCAACACCATAATTTTTTGTAAGAAATATTGCAAAATCTTTGTCATTCATTTCACTTAAACCACGGTAACTATAACACTCAAAATAACTTCCAAAACTAGG
>JAGOUF010000270.1 GCA_018061385.1 Chitinophagaceae bacterium
AATTTCTACCCACTGCGGTTTTGCACTCATTACTTGTGCTTGAACAGTAGAACCAATAAGGACAAAACTTAAAATTGTAAGTAATTTTTTCATACTATTTTTTTAGATGGAATGATTGTTTGAAATGTGTTTTCAAATTCCTTGCCAATTGGCAGGATCGCTTCTCCAATTCATTAATAATTCTTCTGTATCTGCTGTAATAATTTTCTTTTCAATTGCAGTAGAAATTAAACTTGAATAATTGGTTAAAGACTGAAATTTTATGCCTGCTTCTTCAAATACTTTTGCTGCTACATCAAATTCATAAGTAAATATAGATACCATTCCTACAACTTCTAATCCTGCGTTTTTTAATACATCTACCACTTGCAAACTGCTTTTACCAGTTGATACCAAATCTTCTATAACCACTACTTTTTGATTGGCTTCATAGTGGCCTTCAATTTGATTGCCTAAGCCATGTTCTTTGGGTTTTGGACGAACATAAATGTAAGGAAGTTTTAGTTGATCGGCAGTCATGGCTCCCCATGCAATTCCTGCAGTAGCAACACCTGCTAATAAGTTGGCATCGCCAAAGTTTTCAAATACCACATTACACATTTCACTTTTAATAAAATCTCGTATAAATGGGAAGGACAATACTTTTCTATTATCGCAATAAATAGGACTCTTCCAGCCACTTGCCCAAGTAAACGGTTGAGTAGGGCTTAACTTAATTGCTTGAATTTGTAGCAACTTTTCTGCAACTGCTTTTTCGTTGGTCATAATGCAACGAAGATATATTTTGAAACTAGATTTTGTATAGTAGATTGCAATTTATTATACACACAATTATGAAAAAGAAAACCATTGTTGCTGCAGGAGGTTTAGTATTTAACGAAAACAAGGAATTGTTGATGATTTACAGAAGATCTAAATGGGATTTACCAAAAGGGAAATTAGACGAGGGAGAAACTATTGAAGAGTGTGCCATACGTGAGGTTGAAGAGGAAACTGGTGTACAACAAATTATTTTAGGAAAGCTAATTCAAAAAACATATCATGAATATTTTGATCAGTGGATACATGAAAATGTAATAAAAGAAACTTGGTGGTTTGAAATGTTTGTATCAAAAAAACAACAACTTTTGCCACAAACTGAAGAAGATATTGAACGTATTATTTGGGCTGATGCAACTACTATTGAAACTTGTTTAGAAAACTCTTTTTCTACAATTATTGAAGTAGTAAATAATTACTTTAATGATTAAAATACTTTTATTAAAGTTGGTATAACAAAAAGCCTCAAGAAAATCTTGAGGCTTTTTGTTATACCAATAATTTGGTTAAATTATTGTTTAACAAATTTGGTAATAGTTGTTTCGCAACCATTTGCACAAATTGCTTTAATTGTATAAGTACCAGACGCAAGTGCAGATACGTTAACTGTTGTTAAATTATCGCCAGCAACAATTTGAACATTTTGAGATAAAATTGTTCTGCCAGATAAATCGCTAACCACTAATGTTACTTTATCGGTTTTAGGAGCATTTAAAGAAACATTTAATACATTGGTTGAAGGGTTAGGATAAACACCTACTAATTCTAACTTAGTTGATTTATTACCTTTAATTACCACTACTTCACTCAACGTGAATTTGCCGTCTTTGTCAATTTGCTTTAAGCGATAATAACCTACACCGCTAAAAGGTTTTTCATCTACATAGCTATAAGTTGTAGCTTGTGTACTATTTCCATTATCAGCTTTAGATTGAACATAAGCCAACTGTGTAAAATTAATTCCATTTGCACTACGTTGTAGTTCAAATCCTGCATTGTTTGTCTCAGTGCTTGTAGTCCAGCTTAACACATTTACAGAACTTCTTTTTTCTCCTTTAAACGTAGTTAAAGAAATAGGTAAAGCAGCCCCCGAAGCAGGCCCAGAAGCAGCTATAGAAAAATTCCCTCTTGCATTTTCTGCACTACCCCAACTATATACTCTAACATAATAAGTAGTTGCAGCAGCCAAACCTGCTAAGGTTAACGTTTCTACTTGTTCTGTTCCACTAAATACATCATCGGCACAAGCAATACTAGTTAATGCTCCACAAGTGCCAGAGAACCCTTCTACCACACAATCAAAAGCACCCACACCAGTAACTGTAATTATGGCTGTACCGCTTTGTAAGGTTGTAAACTTAAACCATACATCGTCATTGGCTGTACCAGTAAAGCCATTACACAAAATAGCAGGCAACGATTGTGTTGCTGAAATTGTTGTAGCATTGACTGCACCTGTATAAGGCGAAATGCTTACTGCACCAGCACAATCATCATTAGCTGGTGGTGGTGGTGGTGCTGCTGTTGTAAATGCTGTAATATTAGCTGTACAACCTATTGCTGAGCCTCCGTTGTTTTTTGGTACTACATACCAATAATAAGTTGTATTGGCAGCACCGCCAGTAATTACAATTGAATCTGTAATTACAGTTGCAAGTACAGTTGTTGGTGGATTTACAGTACCAATATATACATCGTAACTTGTTGTATTTGCTACACTCGTCCACTTTAAAGTTAAGCTAGGATTGTAAGAAACGTTGGTTGCATTGTTTGCAGGAAATGTGTTGGTTGCACAAGATGTTGGAGGGTTTGGTGGTGTAATCATTTGAATACAATATGCACCAAAAGCTCCTGAGTTTCCATCAACCATTAAATAATATGTTGTATCTGAAGATAAAGTTGATGTAGCTACTGTTACACTCGGGTTGTTCACTAAATCATAACCTGCAGTTGCTGTTTGTTGAAACAATGTTAAACCAGGGCATGCAGTTTTTGCTGAGTAAATACCAACCCATGCATTTAACAAACCTGTTGTAACGCCTGCGGGACGAGACATTACAATGTTATAAATACCAGTAGTTGGTGGTGTAAATTTGTACCAAACAGTGTTATTAGGTATACTTGACGAAAAGGTTGGGTCGCCAGCATTGGTTGCACAAGTAGTGTTACCACACGTTGTTGCACCATCTAATACTAAAGCTATTGCGTTACATGCTTCATCATTTGCTGGTACATTTGAAAATGTAACTGTTGCTGCAGTTGAATAAGCAGAAGCACCACCATTGGCACAAGTAACCTTACATCTAAAATCGGTACTTGCTGAAATTGTTGCAGACGTATATGTTGTTGTTGTTGCACCAGAACCTCCTATTACATTACTCCAAGTATTTGCACCTGCTGGGCTACTCTCCCATTGATAATTAATTCCAGTTCCAAAAGAGAACCCTGCTAAATTAAGTGTAACTGAAGCTAGCGATGCACTACAAATTATAGCTGTATTTGACGTTACAGTACCAGCATTTGGAGTACCAGCACATGCTGTGCTAGCAGTTACATTTATTGTATAATCTTCTGCTTGACCATAATCTAAACCTACAGGAGCAGCTGAATTACAAGGTGTTGTATTTGGATTTGTACCTGGATCACCATATTGCTTCATTACCCTCATTCTAGTACTGCCTAAAGAAGCTGAAGCAGGAACATTAATGGTTGCAAATGCAGTTTTACCATCTACACCAGTAGAGCCAATTATAAGACCAACCTCATACATTTCATCAGCATCGTCGAAATTACCGTTTTGGTTCCAATCGAAAAATACACGATAGTAATTTGAATAATTTCCATCACTATTTCCTTCAACAGTTATTGTATAAGCACCCAACTGCTCTACATTGCCTGTTATGTTTAAAAAGTCTTCTAAAGAAACCGCTCCTGATGTTGTTGCAGGAGATGGATTGTTAATACCTGCAAACTGAACTTTTGATATTGGTTCTCTACCATTAACAAAAGTAACATTACAATAAGGAGCAGGGAATTGAGCTTTTGCCATGAATACCATCAGTAAGGCAATCACAGAAATGTAAATTTTTCTCATATTTTATTTGATTTGTTAATGGGTAAAAATAGTTAATATTTTTTAATAGCCCATCAGATATTCACCGAAAAAATAAACCCCAAGCTAAAATTAGCTTGGGGTTTATAAAAACTTCCTATTAAAACTATTGCTTATTTACTTTACCAGCATGAATTACTTCGCCATTTGATGAAATAATTTGTACATGATACAAGCCAGCAGCTAATTTGCTAATATTCATTGTTTGAATATTTACGCCTGTAACTAAACTAGCAGTTTGTTGATGTACTCTCATACCCAATGTATTTACCACAACAATTTCAACTTTTGTATTCTTTATACTTTCAATTGATAAATTTAAGATGTTTAATACTGGATTTGGATACATATTTCCAACGATTAAATCTCCCTTCTTAT
>JAGOUF010000271.1 GCA_018061385.1 Chitinophagaceae bacterium
ATCTTGACCATGTACTTGAAAAAGAACAAAATTTACAAAGTCTGGAAAATTGTATTGAAGAACTAAATACCGATCAGAAAAAAAGCATTCAGTTGTTTTATTTAGAAAATAAATGTTACAACGAAATTTCAGAAGTAACTGGTATTGAATGGAATAAGGTGAGAAGTCTAATACAAAATGGCAGGCGGAACCTTAAAATTTGTATGGAAAGCAATGGCAAATAATAACGAACATATTAACTACTCGAAAGCAGATATTGAAAAATATTTGCAGGGCAAAATGAATGCTGCGGAAATGTATGCTTTAGAAAAAGCAGCATTGCAAGATCCGTTTTTGGCCGATGCAATTGAAGGCTTTGAAATAGCCAATATGCAACAAGCCAAGGAAGCAATTGCCGATACCAATTTTTTAATTCAAACTTCAACACAACCAAGTTCTAACACTTCCACTTTTACAATTAACGATTTTGAAAAATATTTCACCCATCAATTAAGCAACACAGAAAGACATACAATTGAAAAAGCTGCTTTAACAGATCCGTTGGTAAATGATGCAATGGAAGGGTATGAAAATACCAATTTTGAATTAGCAAATAAACAACTAGCTATCATTCAGCAAAATATACAAGGCACACAACAAGAAGCAGCAAAAGTTATTACAATGACTACAACCAACAATAGCAAACAATGGTTGCGTATTGCTGCTGCTATAATTATTATGGTTGGTGTTGGTAGTACTATTTGGTTGGTAAACAACAACAATAGTATAGTAGAGAAACCAATTGCTTATATACCAAATGAAGTAATACAAGCACCTGTTGATGTAACTACAAAAGAAGTAACAACCAATAACAAAACAACAACAACTGTTACTATACCAGAAGCTGTAGCAACAAAACCATCAACTCAAGCTAGTGCCCCAACTTTAAAACTTTCAATCGACGAAGTTGCAGGATTAACAAAAGACAATGCTACCAATACTGCTACAATTACAGAAAGCAATACACAGCTAAATGCTCCAAAAGCTATAGAGCAAGAAGATAGTAAAGCTTTGCTTGCAAAAGAAGAAGCTTTAAGAAAACAACAAAGCAATGATTTAGCAATAGCAGATAAGAAAAAAGAAACTGCTAAGTCTGCAAAAAATGTAACAATAGCAACCCCTTCTATTGCAGATAACGAAATAACTAGAAATAACAATACAAGAGCTTACAACAACCAGAATGCTTCACCAAATGTGTTTAGAGGTCGTGTGTTAAACAACAATGGAGAAGCTCTTGCAGCAACAACATTAAGTGTTAGAAATAGCAATACCAATATTTTAGCAAGAACAGACAATGATGGAAATTTTTCCGTTCAGTTGCCAGACACAAATGCAATTGTTTCTGTAGAAACTTCAGGCTATGCACAACAACAGTTAAATCTAAGTGCCAATAGAAGTAACAATATTGTTTTAGAAAAAGGGAAAGAAGAAACTAGCTTAGCTGAAACAGTTGTAGTTGCTTATGGTACAGCTAAAGCAAAAACGGCGAATGCTGCAACACAAAAAGTTACACAACAAGAAATGTTGAATGGAGGTATTGAACCACTTGGAGGATGGAAATCGTTCAATCAATATTTAGAACAAAAATTGGCTATTTTAAAATTAGAAAATGAAGGTGATATTGAAGATGAAAGCTCTGATAACCTTACCATAAATTTTAAAGTAAAAAACAATGGTGAACCAACCAATATAAATGTAAAAGGTGCTAAAAACAATAAAGTTGCTCAAAAAGCAGCAGAAATAATTGAACAAGGCCCCAAATGGAAATATTCTAAGAAGAATAAGAAGGTTAAATTGGTAGTTCAATTGTAATAAATATCCATTTATCAAAAACATTTGATTATTTAACTTGTTAGTGTAGGTTTGTAACCATATTAAACAATAACAAGTATGAAGAAAGTTTTATTAATTGCAGCTATTGCAACAAGTACATTTTTACAGGCTCAAATTAAAATGCCTGCTCCAAGTTCAACTCAAAGCATTTACCAAGATTTTGGTTTGGGTAAAATTGAATTGAGTTATTCTCGTCCAGCAATTAAAGGAAGACAATTGTTTAAAGATGGTAGTGAACTTGCTCCATTAAACAGTGTATGGCGTACAGGTGCAAACGGTGCAACAACTTTAAAGTTTACAGATGTTGTAAGCATTAATGGCGTTGAATTAAAGCCTGGGAAATACGGTTTATTAACCATTCCTGGAAAGAGTGAGTGGACTTTAATTATTAGTAAAGACACTACTGTTAATCAACCATCTGCTTACAAAGTAGAAAATGATGCAGTTAGAATAACTGTTGCTCCAATGAAAATGAAGCAAAATGTTGAAGTATTTACCATGCAATTTGCAAACATCACTGCCGAAACTTGTGAGTTACATTTAATGTGGGGCAAAACTGCTATTAGCTTACCAATTGTTACCAATGTAAGAGATAGAATTAGAACACAAACTGAAACTGCTTTACAAGCAGATAAAGTAACAGCCAATACTTATTTTACTGCTGCTAATTTTTATTATGAAATGGATAAAGATTACAACAAAGCATTAAATGCAGTGAATAAAGCAATTGAAACTAGTCCAAAAGCATTTTGGATGTTCTTGTTGAAAGCTAAAATTGAAAAAGAATTGGGTGATAAAGTAAGTGCTAAAGCAAGTGCAGAATCTTGTATAACAATTGCTACAGAAGCAAAAAATACCGATTATGTAAGAATGGCAACACTTTTAATTAAGTCGTTATAATTAGTGCAATCGTATTATAAAAAAATAGCTACACAATTTTGTGTAGCTATTTTTTTATAATACAGTGTCTAAAATTTTTACTTATGATTGAACTAAAGTTTGTTGCAAAATAGATGCGTCTTTTGTTTCAAGTAATGAGCTTCCCATTAAAAATTCATCTACTTTTCTGGCACATTCACGTCCTTCGCTAATTGCCCAAACAACCAAACTTTGTCCACGACGCATGTCGCCTGCCACAAACACTTTGGAGATATTGGTTTTAAAATCTTTTTCTGTTGCTTTAACGTTGCCACGTTCGTCTAATTCAACATCTAAATCGTTAATAAAACCAACATGTTGAGGATGCACAAAACCCATTGCCAATAAAGCCAACTCACAAGCAATTTCTCTTTCACTACCAGTAATTTCTACAAATTGAGCTGGTCTTCCTTCAACAGTAATTTTCCATTCTAAATCAACTATTTTCAATGCTTTTAATTTTCCATTTTCATCACCAATAAATTCTTTTGTTGCTACAGCCCATTGGCGTTGCACACCTTCTTCATGCGATGTGGTTGTTTTTAACAACATAGGAAAACTTGGCCAAGGCATATGTTCTGTTCTACTTTCTGGAGGCTTGGGTAACAATTCAAATTGAGTTACAGTAGTAGCACTTTGTCTATTACTAGTTCCAACACAATCGCTACCAGTATCTCCACCACCAATTACAACAACATTTTTACCAGTTGCTTTAATCCATTCATTTAAAATATTGCTTTCAATTGCTGCATTTTCAAAAGGATCTTTTCCTGCAACAATTTTATTATTTTGCTTCAAAAAATCCATTGCAAAATGTACACCATTCAAGCTTCTACCAGGAATGTCTAAATTTCTAGGCGTTGTACTTCCACCTGCTAAAACAATGGCATTGAACTCTCTCAATAAATCGTTAATGCCAATATTAACACCAACATTTGCATGGCATTTAAAAACAATACCTTCTTCTTTCAGTACACTTATTCTTCTATCAATTACCCATTTTTCTAATTTAAAATCGGGTATTCCATAACGCAATAAACCACCTGGTTCTTCGTCTCTTTCAAAAACTGTAACTGTATGGCCTGCAAAATTTAATTGTGCAGCAGCAGCCAAACCTGCTGGTCCACTTCCAATTACAGCTACTTTTTTTCCTGTTCTTAAGTTGGGCTTTTTAGCTTTTACAAATCCTTTTTCAAAAGCAATTTCAATAATGTGTTTTTCAATTTCTTCAATTGAAACTGGTGGTTGATTGATGCCTAAAACACAAGCACTTTCGCAAGGTGCAGGACAAATGCGTCCAGTAAATTCTGGAAAGTTATTGGTAGAAGTTAATATTTCATAAGCTTCTTGCCAATTGCCATCGTAAACAGCATCATTAAATTCTGGGATGACGTTACCCAATGGACAGCCACTGTGACAAAATGGAACACCACAGTTCATGCAACGTGCAGCTTGATGATTTAATTTTTCTTCAGAATAGGGTTTAAT
>JAGOUF010000272.1 GCA_018061385.1 Chitinophagaceae bacterium
ACTTGAAACCAATAACCATCTTAGCCATCGAATCTTCTTGTGATGAAACATCAGCTTCGGTTTGTGTTGATGGAAAAATTATTTCAAATTTCATAGCCAATCAAACAGTGCATGAACAATATGGAGGCGTTGTTCCAGAGCTAGCTAGTAGAGCCCACATGCAAAACATTGTTCCAGTTGTAGATACAGCTCTGTTAACTGCCAACTGTAATTTATCATCTATTGACGCAATAGCATTTACCCAAGCTCCAGGCTTAATTGGTAGTTTATTGGTTGGTACTCAATTTGCAAAATCTTTAGCACTCTCGTTAAACAAACCATTAATTGCAGTTCACCACATGCAAGCTCATGTATTGGCCAATATGATAGATAAAAACAATCAACCCAATTTTCCATTTTTATGTTTAACAGTAAGTGGCGGTCATACACAAATTGTGTTGGCACACTCACCATTGCACTTAGAAGTAATTGGACAAACTATTGACGATGCTGCAGGAGAAGCATTTGATAAAAGTGCAAAAATTTTGGGTTTACCTTATCCTGGTGGACCTTTGATTGATCAACATGCCAAACAAGGAAATCCACTGACTTTCAAATTTTCTGAGCCACAAATTCCAGAGCTTAATTTTAGTTTTAGTGGATTGAAAACGTCCATTTTATATTTTATTCAAAAACAAGAATCCGGTTTTATTGAGAAAAATTTAGCCGATTTGTGTGCATCCATTCAACACACCATTGTACAAATATTATTGAAGAAATTAAAGAAGGCTGTACAGCAAACAGGTGTAAAACAAATTTGTATTGCAGGTGGTGTAAGTGCCAATAGTGGTTTAAGAAATGGTTTAGAAGAAATGGGCAAAAAGCATCGTTGGAAAACCTATATACCAAATTTCGAATATTGCACAGACAATGCTGCAATGATTGCAATCACAGCATTCTATAAATATAAAGCCAACCAATTTTGTAACCTTGACGCAACTCCTAGTGCAAGAGCTGAATGGTAAATTTCTTGCTATGAAGAAAATGTATACGTATTTATTTTGTGTTTTATTGACTGCTTGTTTTAAAGAGCCATTTGAAATGAGTACTTCAAAGCAAATATTTATTGATGCCGTTACAAACTCAGATACAATTATTGTAAACTACAACCACCAATACAATAGTCTTGATGCCGAAATTTATTATGCACAAAAAAATTGGCAAACAGTTTTTTCTCCATTGCCGAACAGAGGAACTCGAAACATAGTTATAAGAACAAGTGATACCATTTCTATACTTAAAAGCAACAATATTGAAGTAAACAATTATTATTTTAAATTTTCAGATGATGGTTTTTCATTGGAAAGTCAACAGTTTTTAATTGCTCCTAATTTATCTATGAAACGAGTTTTTAGAAAAATTAATTGATTAAAAGATGGAATTTCTAATCCAATCGTACAAAAAATATTTTAGGAAAATTGCAAAAAAATAAACAAAGCGTATGTTAAATAAAATTTCTAAAAAACAACTATTCACTTCATTTATCTTTTTGCTACTCACAATAAATTCATTTGCACAATCAAATACTTCATACTTTTTTGCTTCTAAACATTGCAGAGATTCGGTAACCAAAAATCTTATTACACAAATCGAAGCAACAATTACTTTACCGCCAAATGAATTGAACTACAAAAAATGGTCAGAAACTTTTTGGGCAATGGAATTGATGCTATATACTCCTAAAGGATATGAGCAACTAATTCCACAACAAATAAAAAACATATCAACAACTACGGCTGATTTTCAACGTTCTTTTTTAGAAATGCTATATACATTGTACCAAAAGAAATTTTCAAATAATGTAGCAGCAATTTGGGAAACATTGGCAACCGATAAAATAAAAGCAATGGCATTAGAATATATGGCAAATGCAACTATTTTTCCAGCCATAAAAAAAACAAATCCATTTTATAATTCAGCTTATTATACTGCCTATATAAAAAGATGGAAACAAAAAAAATCACAACTTCCAAAGAAAAAAGATTTTCTCAGTAATCAATTTTTGCCAGGTCAAACAGTGCTTTGCAGTTTTCAATCAACCAATAGAGATCAACCTGGACATCTAATGATTAGGAATGCAAACGGTCAATGGAGAACTGATGAAAATGATGTACCACTTAAGTTTCCACAACTTGCTCGTTCCATTAACAATTTGCCCTATTATTTAACCAACGGAAATACACCTCAAGGTTTATTTAAAATAACAGGATTGGATACTTCTAACAATAACTGGATTGGGCCAACCACAAACTTGCAAATGGTTCTTCCTTTTGAAAATGGAACTGAAATATTTTTTAGTAGCGATACACTATTTGAAATTTTTTATACCAAATTATTAGGCCCATTAAAAAAATATACTTCTTTAATGGAAACTTTTGAAGCGGGGAAATTGGGTCGTTCTGAAATCATTGCTCATGGTACAACCATTAATCCTGCTTATTATCAAAAGAAAAAATATTTTCCCAATACCCCTTCAATGGGTTGTTTATGTAGTCCAGAAAGTTGGAATGAAAAAGGCGAAAGAATTTATAGTTCTCAAGCAGCGTGGATAAATGAATTACAAAAAATTAAAAAGCAACCTACTTATTTAATTGTAGCAGACATAAGTGATCTTTAATTTTTTAAGATTTTTTTACATAAAAAACAACAATTGGAACTTACTGAAACAATCTAAATTGCATATATGAATATAGAGCAAATTCGATCATTGTTTCCTATAACCAAACAAGCGATTTATCTTAACAATGCTTCGCAGTCTCCATTGAACACATTGGTAAATGATCAACTTCAATCAATTCTAAAAGCAGAATTAATTCCTGTTGATAAAAAACCTTTTCAGCGAAATGATATTCGTGTATTACTCTCAAAAATATTGGGTGGTTCAAGTGAAGAATTTGCTTTAACAACAAGCACAGGAATTGGGTTAGGAATGATTGCCCAAGGTATAGACTTTAATAAAGGCGACAATATTGTAATTCCTGAAAATGAACATTGGAACAATACTTTTCCTTGGTTAAATCTTAGAAAAAAAGGAGTTGAAATTCGCTTTGCTAAATTAAATGAAGATCACAGCTTTGGTCCAGAAGCAATAGAAAAACTAACTGATAAAAACACTCGAGTTATAGCCATTGCTGCAGTAAGATTTAATAGTGGCTTTAAACCAAACCTTTTGGAAATTGGTAAAATTGCTCATAAGAAAGGTGCAATATTTGTTGTTGATGCTGCACAAGCAGCTGGCATGATTCCAATTGATGTTGAAAAATACCAGATTGATGTAATGGCAGGCTGTGGTTTTAAATGGCTATTTGGAATGCATGGAACTGGATTTTTATATGTTAGCAAAAGAGTAGTAAAAATGATTGACCCAATATTACCTGGAATGTTTGCTGCTGATACAGTTTATGATCAACTTTCTTATTATAACGATTCTAGAAAATTTGAAACTGGAACAATTGCATATTCACTCTTTAATGCTTGGTCTGCAGGTCTTCAATTACTTATTAATATTGGTGTAGAGAACATTTATGAGAAAGCTTTAGAAAATACAGATTTTATAATTACTGGACTTCAACAAAAAGGATATCAAATAATATCGCCTATAAAAAATAGAGAAGATAGAACAGCAATTGTTCATTTTACTACGGGTTCTTTTGAAACAGCTAAAACACTTTTTGAAAAACTTAATGAAAATAAAGTACTAGTAACATTGCAAGGTGAGAACATTAGAGTTAGCCCAAACTTTTTTACTACAAAGGAAGAAATTAACTTGTTCTTAGATTTGATATAATTTGTAGCATCTTTCTGCCAAGGTTTGTGTCCCCACAAACCTTTATCTGTATAACGTTTGTGTGGTTCGTGAAGACACGAACCACAGCATTGGAGTATTTAATAGTTGGTACTAACTGTGCTTTTTGTTTAGCGTTAACCCTTGTGCTGCAAAATATACCTAGTTAGTTTCATAATCTTAAATGGTAAAATCAAAATATTTTTGAAAAAGAATTATTTTTTATTGTTTATCAATAAATATTTATTAATATTGTGCCTTCAAACTAAAAACAAAACCACATGTCTACAAAAAACAAATTCATTTTTCAAGCCCTTACAATTATTGCTTGGATAATCTTTGTTGGCTTATGCATTGAAGCAGGTGCATTACTTGTAAATTTTATTTTCAGTGTATACAACCCTGCTATAGTTAAAAATTTGTACGAAAATTTAGATCTAAGCGATAT
>JAGOUF010000273.1 GCA_018061385.1 Chitinophagaceae bacterium
AAATGGAATTATCGCAAGACACAAAAAATATTTTAGGGCTACAATTACCTACTGACCCTCGTTGGGTTGATTTAGCAAGTATAAGCTTGGAAGCCATTTTAACCGACCATGCTTACTGTGAACAGAAAGCTGCATTGACTTGCATATCGTTAATACAACGTTATACCGAAAAAGAAAAAGTAGTGAAAGAATTGGCACCAATTGTTACGGAAGAATGGGGGCATTTTAGATTGGTATTGAACGAACTTTACAAACGTGGCTTGCAATTGGGTATACAACGTAAGGATGAATATGTAAATAGGTTGTTGATTTTTCAGAAAAAAGGTGGCCATAGAGAGGATCGCTTTTTAGATCAAATGCTTACTATGGCGTTGATTGAAGCTAGAAGTTGTGAACGTTTTAAACGCTTGAGTGAAGGTTTAAACGATACCTACATGAAAAAATTTTATAGGCGTTTTATGGAAAGTGAAGCTGGCCATTATACGTTGTTTATTGACTTGGCAGAAACCTATGTTGACAAAGAAAAAGTGAAAAATCGTTGGCAAGAATGGCTAAGCTACGAAACACAAATTATGAAAGAATTAGAAGTACGAGGCGATAGAATACATTAATATAAAAGCCATGCATTGCATGGCTTTTATATTAAGATTAGAAATATTTTAAAACTATAATTATTTTACAAGTTCTAATGACTTGATAAATAAATCTATATTTTTTGCATCACCTTTTTCTGTAAGTGTAACTGCAAATGTGAACATTTTGCTTCCAATAAAAATACATTTGAAAGTCATTTTTATTTTTTTATCTGTTATATCACCTTCAACATCATAACAAGTAAAATCATTCCAAGTAGTAATGTCTAATTTAGACACTTCTAAGCCTGGTATTTGAGCAGAAAAGCCACTTTTAAATTGTTCAGCAAACTCGTTTGTTGGAGCCATTGCAGCCAAAGTTGCAGAGTCTAAACCCATTCCAGCAAAGTCTACAAAACTTCCGGTGTAAGAACAACTATCGGCAGTTTTTATTCTTAATACTGCACCATCGTTCAATATTTCTGGATTACTTGGAAACTTCACAGAAACTTTATTGTCTAATGTTTTTTTTACCCAAGCACCTTCTTGTGCAAAACTGTTTAATGTAAACATGGCAACTGCCATTACTAACGTAAAAATTTTTTTCATTTTTTGTTTTTTGAAATTAGTGTAAAGATGGAGAGAAATATTACACAACAATAAAAATTTTATAAAACAACATATTCACCTTTATTGTTGATGCTTATGATAGGAAGTTTTTTGTGTTGTTCAAAATATTCATATACTTCTTTTAATCGTTGTGTAAAATGCAAATAATCTAAATCATCTCTAGTTGCTTCGTTTAATTTTTGCACACTTTTGGCTACATTAAATTTAATTGGAAAAACATGCACAGGAATAAAATCGGCACCATTATTTTTTGCATATGAAGTAATAATGTACAACTCTTCTATTTGGCTATCCATTACAGGAATACAACCAACTGTAACACAACTTCCATGAATGTAAATTTCACTACCCGGTTTTGCAGAATCGCTTAGTAACAAATCTGATGCATTGGGATAATTAAGCCCTAAGCTCAAGTGATATTCACTCTTTGGATTAAATTCATTGATATAATAAAAACCTTCTGGCACTTGATAATCGCCTTGCATACGTTTTGGTCCTAAACCTCCACTCAATGCACAAACTCTATAGGATTTTACTAATTTGTACGACTCTTTTTTGTTATTTCTTCCCCAAACTTCTAATTGAGAATCGAACTTAAAACTTCTTAAATATAAATCGTTTGGAGGCCATTGCAAACCAGCTTTTATAAACTGCTTTTTAATGGTATCTTCTTTTGCTTTAATAGCTCCAGCAACTCTAGGAAATTTTTTTTGATATTCTATAAACGATGTTTGTGCATGGCTGTTCAATACAAAAACATTGAATAAAATACATAATACACATTGCTTCATTGTTCGAAAATATTTAATTAAACGCACTAAAATAACAATGTGAATTTTATTTGAAACATAAGAAAGGTTTTGCAGAATACTTAATAAAGTGTTTTAACTGCTTACTTACCTCCAAATACTTTTTTAAGTAAGTTGGTAGTTTGTGCAACTGGATTTTTACGAATTTTTTGTTCTTCTATTGCCACTTGATAAAACATGCCACTCAATGCTTTATCTGTTACATAACCAGTTAAATCGGGGTTTACTTTTTTAGTAAATGGAATTTTATTGTATGCAGAGAACAACGTATTCCAATGTTGTGTTGCATTTACTTTAGTTAAAGATTGTTCAATTACTGGTCTAAATGCTTCTGTAAGGGGTTGAGTTGTTTGTACACGTAAATATGAAGTTGCAGCAGAATCGCCACCCTTTAAAATTCCCCAAGCATCGGCAATGCTCATGTTTTTAATAGCACTTACAAAAATAGGTGCTGCACTTTTGGCTGCATCTTCAGCTGCACGGTTCATTGATAAAATTGCATCATCCACCATTTTTTGTCCTCCAGGAATTTTGCTTACAGTGTTCATTACACTTTTGGCTTCATCTGGCAATAAAATTTTAATGGCTGCATCTTTAAAAAAACCATCAACAGCCGATAATCTTTCTGCACCATTTTTCACACCAATATTCAATGCTTCTTTTAAACCATCTGCTATTTCATTGGTGCTTAATCCTGTTTGAGATGTATTGTCTTTTCCTGTAACTTTCTTAAGTATGCCTTTTAAACCTTGAGCATTTGTGCCATATATGCTACAAATGCTTATAATTAGTACAATTGTTTTCTTCATAATATTTTTTAAATTAGAAACTAAAATAGTGCCAAATAAGTTATTGTAAAATTTGTTCTGTATAAATAAACTGTCCATCGGCATCTATACCTTGAATAATTAGTTTTAGCTTATTGCTAATATCGTTATTAAAAAACTGAAAACGATATTTACCATCTTTAGCTGGTTTTATATTTCCATTCCAATAAACAGTAAAACGTTTGTCGGTAATATTTTTATCTAAGTTGGGTTCTTGTTCATAATCTGGTGCAAAAAATTGACGAACAATAGCGTAACCCGAACGTTCTATAACAGTAAACGTTTTTTCGTAAGGATTGAAATTTACAGGACCTCCTTTTTTTGTATAAATGGCAATTACACCTTCTGTTGCACCCAAAGAACCTCCTTCGTTTTTTAGTACTTTAATTAACGCAACGTCATCAACCGATAAAGAGTTTACAACATCTTTACTTACATTAATTTCATTAATAAAAAAAGCTATCCCACTTGTTTGTGTAACAATATCTACACTAACATCTCCATTAGAATTAGAAATACTTGTAGAGGAAGAAGTATTATCGCTCAAAGCATTTAACCCTTTAAATCGATTAAAAAAAACTGTAGGATCAAATGGATTGCCTTCAACAGTTAAACCTGGTACAGCTTGTTGTAACATTTGCCAAATACTAATTGCATATTTATAATCGTCTGGTACAACAGAAGTTCCCATTGCAAATGGACCTGTTGCATAAACATTATTTAATGAGTCTACTTTAGATAAACGTTTTGCTTTAACTGTTACATTACCTAAATCTTTTCCTTGAAAAGGAGTTGTATCTTTTTTAATAGATCCATATAAAAAGTTAGCCCAAGCATTTTCTCTATCATTTATATTTGTAGTATCTAAATTTACTAAAGCTGAATTGTTAGACTTTGAAAGAGAATCGATATAAGAGGGATCAAGCTTTACGTCAACTATTAATTTTTCTTTTTTACTATTGGTGCCCTGATAAGCAATAGAAGCTTTCTTTTTAAAATTCAAATCGCTTAATAAGAATTCTCCTTTATCAGTAACTGATGCATCTGCCATAATTCTTGTAGAATCTTCTCCTCTTATTACAAATGCCACATGTCCTTCTTTTACAGCTACAGTTCTATCGCTTTTGGTAAGTTTACCTCTAATAACAATTGATGATTCTACAGGATATTGAATTTGAGCGTATTGATTTTGTGTGATTTTTTTCCAATCGAAACGCCTCCAACCTTGCGTCATTAACAATAAATCTAAATGGCGAAGTGTTACTGCATCTTTATTTTTAAAATAATAGCCTGGATTTGAGATAAACCCTTTTAAATCTGTTGTAACTAAAAAGGAGGAAGCAATATTGTTTTCTAATGCTCCATCGCTTTCATTAAGTGTTGCTGTAACAGCTACAGATAAAGCGTTTTTACTGCTATCTAACGAAAAACT
>JAGOUF010000274.1 GCA_018061385.1 Chitinophagaceae bacterium
CACTCATACATGGCATCTAAAATATGCAGACGACCTTCTTTAGCTTGTGCCAAAGCTGCTCTCATCACTTCCATACTTAAACCATCTACTTTAATATCCATTTGTACGCCACAAATACCATCTCTAGTACCTGTAACTTTAAAATCCATATCGCCTAAATGATCTTCATCACCCAAAATATCAGTTAAGATTGCATATTGATCACCTTTGGTAATTAAACCCATTGCAACACCACTAACATGTTTTGGAATAGGCACACCCGCATCCATCAAAGCCAAACTACCAGCACAAACTGTAGCCATTGACGATGAGCCATTGCTTTCTAAAATATCACTTACAATTCTTGTGGTATAAGCATATCCATCAGTTGGCATCATTTGCTTTAAAGAACGCATAGCCAAGTTGCCATGACCCACTTCTCTACGACCAACACCTCTCATCATTTTAACTTCACCTGTAGAAAAAGGAGGGAAGTTATAATGCAAAATGAAGTCGCTATAAACACTGCTTGCAGCACTTTCAACCAACAACTCATCTAAAGGCGTACCTAAAGTAACGGTTGTTAACGATTGTGTTTCGCCTCTTGTAAATAAAGCTGAACCATGTGGAGAAGGCAAAATATCTGTTTCCATTGCTAATGGACGAACAACATCTAAATTTCTACCATCTAAACGAATTCTATCGTTCAAAATCATGTCTCTAACAACATAATATTGAAGGTCGTGAAAGTATTTACCAACCAATTTTTTGTCAACATCTTCAATATCAGCAAAATGTTCTTTTACTTCTTTTTCTAAAGCAGCAAAAGCATCGCTACGTTCGTGTTTTGCACTTGCACTTTTAGCAATGGCATACACTTTATCTTTAGCAAATGCAGTAATTTTTTGCTCTAATTCGTCGTTGGTATAAGGCTTGGTATAATTTCTTTTTACAGTACTACCTACTTTAATGGCCAATTCTTGTTGAGCTTTAATTTGAACACGAATAGCATCGTGAGCAATTTCTAACACTTTTACTAAATCTTCTTCACTACACTCTTTGCTCTCACCTTCAACCATCATTAGGTTTTTATCGGTAGCAGCAATAATGAAATCCATATCAGCAGTTTCTAATTCTGTACGAGAAGGATTTACTATAAATACACCATTCACTCTTGCAACACGAACTTCAGAAATTACTTCTTTAATAGGAATATCAGATACAGCCAATGCAGCACTTGCAGCTAAACAAGCCAATGCATCTGGCATTACTTCTTTATCAGAAGAAATTAATGAGATCAATACTTGAACATCACATAAATAATCTTCAGGGAAAAGTGGACGTAAAGCTCTATCCACCAAACGGCTAGTTAAAATTTCGTAATCGTTTAAACGAGCTTCACGTTTAAAAAATGAACCTGGAATACGACCTGCAGATGCAAATTTTTCTTGATAATCTACTGATAAAGGGAAAAATGATTGACCATCTTTTGGCTCTTTGTTGGCAACAACTGTAGCTAAAATAACACAGTTGCCCTGACGAACAGTGATTGCTCCATCGGCTTGACGAGCTAATTTTCCTGTTTCTATTACCACTTCAGCACCATTGGGCAACTGAAAACTGGTTTGTATAGGTTTTAACATAATTTGTAAAAATTGATTTGCAGCAAGATATTTTTTTACCTTTTTGCTTGTGAAAAATTGTATAGCATAAATAAAATATTCCCAACATCCTTGGGAAGTTGGGAATACAGCTATATTTTGTTGTTTAAAAGTTTAATCAACAGTAGGCAAAGTAATCCTTTCTCCCCTTTGGGGGATAAGTGAATTATTTTCTTAAACCTAATCTTTCGATTAATGCTCTATAACCAGTAAGATTGTGCTTTTGTAAATAAGCCAATAAACGCTTGCGTTGACCAACCATTTTCATTAAACCACGTTGAGTAGAAAAATCTTTTTTATTTACTTTCAAATGGTTGCTAATATCTAAAATACGTTCTGTTAATAAGGCAACTTGACCTTCAATAGAACCTGTGTTAGCTGAGTTTCCACCAAAATTTGCAAAAATGGTAGCTTTTTTTTCTTTAGTAATTGACATCTGTTTTTTTTTTGAGCGTCCGTGTTTGTTATTTCTTTTTTAGAATGTCGGCAAAAGTAAGAATTTTTCTTAGAAAATCTTTTTTATTTAGGAATAATTTTTTTGAAACTGCCTATTTTAGCCATTAAGCAGCTACTACAACCTCTATATTTGTTTAAATATCTTCCATTTGTGACAAAAATAGTACTTACAGTTACCAACGATATTACTTACGATCAACGTATGCAACGCATTTGCAGCTCTTTGGCAAATGCTGGTTTTAATGTGTTGTTGGTTGGCAGAAAACTAAAGAACTCTAACGATCTTCCCAACTTTTCATTTACTACCCAACGATTGAATTGTTTTTTTAACGATGGGTTTGCTTTTTATGCTGAATACAATATTCGTTTGTTCTTCTTTCTATTGTTTTATAAAGCCAATTGTTTGTGTGCAATTGATTTAGATACCATTGTTCCTGTTTACTTTATTTCGGTGTTGAAAAATACCAAAAGAGTGTACGATGCTCATGAATTGTTTACTGAACAAAAAGAAATAGTTACTCGTCCAAAAATTCATAAAATTTGGATGGCTATAGAAAAATTTTGTGTGCCAAAATTTAAACATGGTTACACCGTTAATCTGTTTATTAAAGATGAATTGAAAAGAAGACATGGGGTTGAATATGGAATTATTAGAAATATGCCTGTATTGGTAGAGGGTGAAAGGGAAACGGTAGATAGGGATTTTTTAGAAAATAGAAGAGAGGAGCTAGAAGGTGAGAGCCAACAATCAGAAGTCAGAAATCAGAAATCAGAAATTAGAAATCAGCAATTTATTATTTATCAAGGTGCAGTAAATGAGGGCAGAAGTTTTGAAACATTGATTCCTGCAATGAAACAGGTTGATTGTAAATTATTAATTTGTGGCAAAGGCAATTTTTTTGAGCAAACGCAACAATTGGTTCAAGAAAATAATTTGAGTAGCAAAGTTGAAATGAGGGGTTATGTTAGTCCTAAAGAATTAAAGCAACTTACACCTACTGCACATTGTGGTTTAACCTTGTTTGAAAAAACTGGATTGAATCAATACTATTCATTGTCCAATAGATTTTTTGATTACATTATGGCTGGCATTCCTCAAGTTTGTGTGGGTTATCCAGAATATAAAGCCATTAACGATGAACACAATGTTGCATTGTTAATTAATGAAACCGATGAACACACCATTGCAAAAGCCATAAACACTTTATTGAATGATGATATTGTGTACAATACTTTAAAACAAAATTGTATTAAAGCAAGAACTGTGTTGAATTGGGAACAAGAAGAAAAGAAATTGGTAACTATTTGGAACGGAATTATTGCTGAATAGAATTATGAAATGTTGAAGTGAGTGACACAACAGGTGTTGATAGTAGTATTGGTGTTTATAAACAAAAAAACATGATTTTAAACAATTTCTGATTTTGAAACGTTACAATCTTATAACAACAAGTATTTAATTTTTAGTGGAAAAACATTTACATATAATAGATTTCACGGTTCCTTATCCTGCGGATTATGGTGGTGTAATTGATTTGTTTTGGAAGTTGCCTGCACTACAAAAAGCTGGTGTGCAAATTCATTTGCATTGTTTTAATTATGGCCGTGGCGAACAAAAAGAATTGAACAAATATTGTGTATCTGTACAATATTATCAACGCAATACAGGCGTTAAAGGGTTTAGTACAAGCATACCTTACATTGTTTCATCACGTAAAAACGAATTGCTTTTTAATAACTTGTTGCAAGATGATTACCCCATTTTTATGGAAGGGGTACACAGTACTTATTTGTTGAATGATAAAAGGTTTAAACAAAGAAAAAAGTTTGTACGTATACACAATGTTGAGTATGATTATTACAATCATTTGGCACAAACTGCTAGCTCTTTTGTAAAAAAAATGTATTACTTAAGAGAAAGTAAACTATTGAAAAATTATGAATTTTCAATGGCTAAAAAAGCAACCGCTTTTTGGGGAGTAACCAAAAAAGATGTGGATGTTTATAGAAATGAATTGGGTTGTAACAACATTGATTTTTTGCCTTTGTATTTACCCAATAATTGGGATATTCAAATTAAAGAAGGTATTGGTGGATATTGTTTGTATCAAGCAGATTTAAGTGTTGAC
>JAGOUF010000275.1 GCA_018061385.1 Chitinophagaceae bacterium
GTGGAAAATAGAGCATAATTATTGTTGCTTCCTTTTTTCTAAAATAATTTTTCTAAGAACAGCAAGTTTAATATCGTATCCTTTTCTAATGGCATTAGACGATGGAGAAATTTCTATATCAGGAATTATTCCTCTTCCTTTTGGTCTAGTTTTATCCATCACCAATCTATACATTGGCAATACAACTCTTAATTTGCTATTGGGCAACACAATCGTTGGTAAGTGCATTGCAGAGTTTCCATAAAAGCCTCCTCCACTTTCTTCTCCTACAATGGTTACATTGTCTTGCCCTTTCAAAGCTCCAATGAACATGGTTGATGCAGAAAAAGTAATTCCTCCTTGAATTAAATAAACATTTCCATCAAAATGATGTTTGGTTTGTGGCTTAAAAAAATGTTTCTCAAATCGTCTGTAATGTATGTTTCCATCTTTTTCTTTATGGGCAAAAAAGTTCATTGGAAACCAATACATCCACCAGTTTTTAATGTATTTTTTATAGGGGAAAGTTCTATTCATGGCCATTACGGTATCGCCATTTTTAAACGGTTTTTTTGCCAAGTATTTTGTAAGCTTGTTTGATAAGCCAACATTTCCACCACCATTTTCTCTTAAATCAATTACAACATTTTCAATTTTTTCTGCTTCAATTTTTTTGAAAGATTTTCTAAAAAATTTTCTTAATCCACCGCTGCTAAATGTTGTTAAGCGTATATAAGCAGTGTTAATACTTGTATCAATTTGCATACTTCTTTTGGCTGCTAACTTGGCTTGCCTTATTTGTTTTCTAGTGGCTTTTATTGGTTCGTCATCGCTAAGCGTACTATCTTTTAAAGGTTTCTTTTTAATAGTACTAGTGTCTTTAATAGGCTTATAATTGGTAATTTTTGTACTTGCTTTTTCTCCTTTATTGTTAATGAATTCTATGTTGTAAGTACTATCTAAACCAAAAATATTTTGATACCAACCTGGAAAATTATTGCTGATTAATTGATTTTTAAAGTTGATACTATACCCATCGCTATTAATTACATCAAACATTTTATCCAATAATTCTCTATTTGTTTTTCCGTTTATTGATGTAATAATGGTGCCTCTTTTTAATATAGAATCTTTTGCATTTACATTTAGCAAAACCACCAAACTATCATCCCAAACTTTTAAGTACAAAGGAAATTGTGGAAAGCGATGTTCTTTTTGTTGCTTCGTATAATCTTCAGAAAATCTAACACTGGTATGGCCACAACGTATTTTACTAATTACTGCTGCAACTGTATTTTTAAATTGAACTTCGGTTAACGAATCTGAAATTTGATTGATAGCGTTTGCAAAATAAACATCCATACTATCTTTTGGTGTGTACCAATACAATGATGGATGGTTGACTTCTAGAATTTTTTTCAGCAAACCAACATCTGCTTTTAAATCGGCTGCACTTTTTTTATGATTGAAAGTGTAGTTGCTTTGTTTGGTACTTACACAAGCTGTAAAAAACAAAAAAGGCAGTAGCCACAACAACCACTTGCCTTTAATAGTAAACTTGTTTTTTTTCATGTAGAATAAATGGTGTAACCCTTATTGTTTTACAAACGCATTCCAACCTTGTGCAGTAATATCAAATGTATTGCCTCCTTTGGTAATAATTTTGCAACCTTCTTCAATATCGGCCATATAACCAATTACTGCAATTTCTTCATTGAGTGTAATTTTATCGTAATCTTCCTGCTTTAACGTAAATATTAACTCATAATCTTCTCCACCATTTAAAGCACAAACAGTTGGGTCAAGGCCAAATTTATAAGCAGCTTGTTTAGACTTATCGTCAATTGGCAATTTATCTTCATACACTCTGCAGCCCAAGTTGCTTTGTTTGCAAAGGTGTAATACTTCACTACTTATGCCGTCGCTAACATCCATCATTGCTGTTGGAACAATTTGATTGTTGGCAAAAAATTCTATAATATCTTTTCTAGCTTCGGGTTTCAATAATCTTCCAACAATATAATCTTCGCCTTCCAAATCGGGTTGTACTTGTGGGTTTTCTATATAAATTTTCTTCTCCCGTTCCATAATGGTTAAACCTAAAAAAGCAGCTCCAACATCTCCAGAAACACAAATTAAATCTCCTTTTTCTGCGGTACTTCTTTTTACAAATTTATCTGGAGCAACTTCGCCAATTGCTGTTACAGAAATGATGAATCCTTTTTGAGATGATGTTGTATCTCCACCAACTAAATCAACACCATATTTTTCGCAAGCAGCATAAACGCCTTCATAAAATTCGTCTAAAGCCTCTACACTAAATCTATTGCTAAAAGCAATGCTCATTGTAATTTGTGTAGGAGTAGCATTCATAGCATACACATCGCTTAAGTTTACAATTACGCTTTTGTAGCCTAAGTGTTTTAAAGGTGTGTACATTAAATCGAAGTGAATGCCTTCAATTAACAAATCTGTTGTTATAACAGTTTGCTTACCAAAATGATCTATTACTGCAGCATCATCTCCAACGCTCAATAATGTTGAGGCTTGTTTAGTTTCAAAGTTTTTGGTTAAATGTTCAATTAACCCAAATTCTCCCAACGATGCTATTTCTGTTCTATTTTCCATGTTATCTTATATATGATTAAAAGATGCAAGATTCAATTAGTTTTTATTTATTTTCCAAACAAAAATGTCTCCATCTCTATAAAATTTTACCCAACCATTGTAGCTGTTTAATTCAATTCTTTTATCGTAAATATTCTTAGGTTCATCCTTCGGATGACTCCAAAAATTGAAGGTTAATTTTTCAGCATCATTGCTAATAAACGAATATCCTTTGAACTTAAAACCAACCCAAGCATCGGCATACTTTTTATTTCTCTTTACCATATCTTCTTTAGAGTTTGGCCACGATAAAAATTCGTTTCTAAATTCCACAATTCTATCCAACAATATAATTGATGGCAGTTCTTGAAACTTTTGTTTTTTTGTTCTTGGTGTATATTTTACAGAATTGCAAGCCATACAATTTGCCAACAATACCAAAATAACTAACCAGTTTTTATTTATGTATTTACACTTCTGCACCATTTACAATTTGTACCATTTCGTTATGTATTAAACCATTGGTAGCAATAATACCTGGCTGATAAGGGTTGTAATAAGCCCCACTTAAATCGGTTACTTTGCCACCTGCTTCTTCTACAATAATAAAACCTGCTGCACTATCCCAAGCACTTAATTTGTGTTCATAAAATCCATCAAAACGCCCTGCTGCAACCCAACACAAATCAATCGCTGCACTTCCCAATCTACGTACAGGAACGCCCTTTCTTATAAACTTTTCAAACACTTGTAATGGCCCATTGGGCATATCTAAATACGTATAAGGAAATCCTGTAACTAAACAACTTTTAATAACTTCCGTTTTATTAGAAACATGAATTGGTTTGTTATTTAATGTTGCTCCTAAACCACGTTCTGCCCAAAAAAATTCATTCATAAATGGATTGAAAACTGCACCCATAATCATTCTTCCATTTTTTTCTAGCCCAATACTTACACAACAAATAGGAATGCCATTGGCGTAATTTACAGTTCCATCAATGGGGTCAATAATCCATTTATATTCACTGTCTTGTGCCATTTCTCCAGCTTCTTCACTTAGAATATAATGCGATGGAAAAGCATCTTTAATTACAGCAATAATAACTTCTTCGCTTTTATGATCTACCTCTGTAACTAGGTTATTGATACCTTCTTTATTAGATATGGTAAACTGTTTATCAAAGTATTCTTTTATTACAACGCCAGCTGCTTCTGTGGCTTTAATAAGTGTGTTTTTGAACATGAGCAAATATACTTGCTTAACCAATAGTAAGGTGTTTTTTGGCTACTTCGCAAATACAAAGTATGTTGCCACTTTAAAACAATCAACTTATTCTGCTGCTGAATGAAATTATCGGTTATCATAGTTAATTACAATGTAAAATATTTTCTTGAGCAGTGCTTACACAGTGTTGTAAAAGCAACTCAGCAAATTGATGCAGAAATTATTGTGATTGACAACTGCTCTACCGATGGTAGTATTGCTTATTTGCAGCCCAAATTTTCCCAAGTTCATTTTGTAGAAAATACAGAAAATATTGGTTTTGGTAAAGCCAACAATCAAGCATTGGCCCTTGCAAATGGTGAGTATATTTTATTTTTAAATCCAGATAC
>JAGOUF010000276.1 GCA_018061385.1 Chitinophagaceae bacterium
CGATTCTATCTTAACAATAGCTTCAGAACGATATCATACAGTAGATTACTTTGCTTCTCAAGGGATAAAACCAGAAATTGATCATACTGCTCAAGATACTTTATCTAAGCAATTGAGGCGTTTTACCGATTGGTTGAAACACATGAAAAA
Source organism: Chitinophagaceae bacterium (assembly GCA_018061385.1). Taxonomy (GTDB): domain Bacteria; phylum Bacteroidota; class Bacteroidia; order Chitinophagales; family Chitinophagaceae; genus UBA1930. Next base: position 151 of record JAGOUF010000276.1, read on the forward strand.
TGTACCACCCAATAATGAGGACTTGGGTACAGACCCTGAATTAGAAAATGCCATTCAAGGAATTGCCCAAATTTCTAACGAAGCAAAGGAAATTGTAACCGAAACAATGGCTGAAGTTTTGGTAAAACAAGGCAAAACAGACAAAGCAATTCAGCTGTATATAAAATTAAGTTTTTTAAATCCTGATAAATCCGCTTATTTTGCGTCGAAAATTCAAATTTTAAAAGGAATCTAATTATGGTAATCTTATTTTTAATTTTAGTGGTAATAGCATCTGTTGGTTTAGGCTTTCTTATTTTAATTCAAAATCCAAAAGGTGGTGGCTTAGCAGGCAATGTTGGTGGCATAAGCAATAACTTAATGGGCGTAAAGCAAACAACCGATGTTTTAGAAAGAGGTACATGGATTTTTGCAGGTGCAATTGTAGTTTTAGCATTAGTATCAACTTTGTTCTTTAAAGGCATTGGCAATAGCGGTGTTGATAAAAATACATTGGATAAAATTCCTACAAGTACATCTGCTCCAAAAAAATAATTAAGTAGTTATTTTATTTATACAACTGTTGGTGTATGCACACCAACAGTTTTTTTATGCGTATAATTCAACCTTAAAGTTTGTAAATGAAAATTGATAAACAACATATATTTACCTCAATAAAAAATTGTTATTAAATGGCCTTATTCAACGTTAGAGTGTATGGAATTTTAAAAGATAGCCATAACAGAGTTTTAGTAAGTGACGAATTTATAAGAGGCAATTATTTTACCAAATTTCCTGGTGGAGGATTAGAGTTTGGCGAAGGAACAAAAGAGTGTTTGGTACGTGAGTTTAAAGAAGAAACTGGCCTAAATGTTACTGTTGGAGAACACATTTACACTACAGATTTTTTTCAAATTTCAGCATTCAATAATAAAGATCAAATTATTTGCATTTACTATTTTGTGCATACACAAGAGCCTATCAACTTAAAAACATCAAATAAACCTTTTGATTTTACAGCAGAACAATCAGCCGATAAAACAGCTTGTGCCGAGAGTTTTAGGTTTATTGAATGGGAAAATTTATCAGAAAACTCTGTTCATTTACCCATTGATAAAGTAGTGGTGAAGCAATTGTTGGAAAAATGGTGAGTATTGAATTTTGAGTGGTGAATAGTGAATTGATTATTTTTAAATTTCAATCCTCAATCCCGATTTGCCAAATTCCAATTCACTAATTGCCAATTTGCATTGCAGCTGTTTTCATAGATGCCGCCTTTTCCTTTCCTAAATAATTTTCTATAAAATTATGCACCAAATAAATTACAGGAGTTAAAAGAATTGCCACCAAAGCTTTGTAGATATAATTCAATGTGCCTACAGCCAAAAACAATTGAAAGCTCCATACAAAATCACCTGGTTTATTGCCAATTCTTGTACCAATATAAAATGCAATAAAGAGCACTACATAACTGTCTATAAACTGAGAAATTAAAGTAGAACCTGTAGCCCTTAACCAAATTTTCTTTTCGCCAGTTACTTTTTTAATTTTATGAAAAGTAAACACATCTACAACCTGCCCTAATAAAAAGGCAATTAAACTACCAATAATAATTTTACCACCTTGTCCCAAAACGCCTTCATAAGCATGTTGCATATTGGGTACGCCACTACCCTGCTTGCTTACCACAAAAAAATTAGCAGGCGATAAACTCATTGCTCCATAAAACATAATAAAGGCATACGCAATTAATGCTGCTGTTAAGTAAGAAAGAAATTTTACCCCTTTCATTCCATAATATTCATTAATAATGTCTGTCATTATAAATACAACAGGCCACAATAAAACGCCAGCAGTAAGGTTTAGGCTTAGTTTTTCGCCCCAAAAAACCAAGTTCAATGGTTCTATTCCAATTGATTGTTCTAATGAAAATATCTTCACCCCAATTACTTCAGCTATTAAAGCATTGGCTATAAAAAAGCCTCCTAAAATAATGAATAACTTTATGCCTTTATCTTTAAGTAGTTGAACAATCATAACTGTAGTAATAAAATATTTACAAATTGAAATATTAAAAATAAAAAGTTAATTATACCCAAATATTTTGGTATCCATTTCTTTTTAAAAAGAACACTTATTAACCAAATAAAGTTCATTAAAAAATTTAACACTACTGCTATTAAGCCCAAGGTAACCAATGTGCTTGTTAGTAGATGGTGTAAATTGCTTAAATCAAAATATCGCCCAAAAACAAAAATTAAATAGCAAAAATTGCAAATCAATGTTACTCTTGCCATAAATATTAGCCAACGCATAAAATAGTTTTGGTGTGAAAAATAACATTAATTTGCCACCTCTTAAAAAAGAAATCATGAAGCACTTGAATTGGAAGAAAATTTTGCCACATATTATTGCTATTGCCATTTTTTTAGTGGTAGCTATTGTGTATTGTAAACCTGCTTTAGAAGGGCAAGTTTTGCAACAAAATGATATTACACAATGGAAGTCGATGGCACAAAATCAAAACCTTGCTTTAGAAAAAAATGGCAAAGTACCTTTATGGAGCAATGGTATGTTTAGTGGAATGCCAGGCTATATGATTGTTGGACAAACCAATAATTATGTGCCTTACTACTTTATGCAAATAATATCTTTAAACTTACCCAAGCCATTTCAGTTTTTCTTTTTGGCATGTGTTTGTTTTTATTTCTTATCTCAAGTATTAAAAACAAACAGTTGGATTGGTACAATTGGAAGTTTATGTTATGCGTATGCAACATACAATGTTGTAATAGTAGCAGAGGGACACGACACCAAGATGCTTTCAATTGCATTATTGCCAGGATTAATTGCAGCTATCTTGCTCATATTTAATAAAAAATATTGGTGGGGCATTGCACTTACAGCAATATTTACAGGTGCAATGATTGGGCAAAAACATTATCAAATAACATACTATGCTATGATGATTATAGCATTTATGACCCTTTCATTTGTAATTAAATGGATACTGAATAAAGAATATAAGCACCTTTTAATGGTTGCTATTTTTACGTTAGCAGGTGCAACGATTGGTGCTTTAACCAATGCTGTAGTATTGTTGCCAGATAATGAATACACCAAAGAATCTATTAGAGGTGGTTCAATTTTAGCAGATAATAAAAGTAAAAATACCAAAGAAGGGCTTACCAAAGATTATGCTTTTAGCTATAGTGTATTTAAAAGTGAACCATTTGTAATGCTGATACCAAGAATGTTTGGAGGAAGTAGTAAAATGGAAGTTGCCGAAGATAAATCGAGTGCTGTAAAGGCTTTGCAAGAAATGAATCCACAAGTTGCAAGAGAATTACAAAGTGCAATGGGCTTTTATTGGGGAGGAATTGGAGGTACGTCAGGTCCGCCATATGTTGGTGCTATCGTTTGCTTTTTGGCCTTATTGGGTTTTGTAGTTTTAGATGGCAAACATAAATGGTGGATTCTTGTTACATCTATACTAACCATTATGATGAGTTGGGGAAGTTATTTTGAAGGCTTCAACAATTTCTTATTCAATCATTTACCCATGTACAATAAGTTTAGAGCACCAAGTATGATTTTGGTTGTGCCTACATTTTTATTGAACATGATGGCCATTTTGGCTTTTCAAAAAATTGTTGAAACAGAAAATAAACAAGCTCTGTTTAATCAATATAAAAAAGGCTTACTATTAACTGGAGGAATCTTCGCATTTATATTGATACTGTATTTTAATTTCGATTTTAAAAGCGATGGCGATGTAAACCTTATAAAATCTATCAACAATATTCCAGATGCCAATGCTAAGGCTGAATACTTAACAAGTGGCAACAAATTGGTTAATGGATTAATAGAAGATAGAAAAGGGTTGTTTTTTAACGATATACTTCGTTCGTTGTTTTTTATTGCTGCAGCCGCTGCATTAATTTGGTTAATTATAAAAAATAAAATACAAAGTATTGTTGCCATTGCAATAATTGGTGTACTTGCATTTATTGATATAATGACTGTAAATACAAAATATTTAAATGCAGAAAATTATCAGTATAAAGATGAG
>JAGOUF010000011.1 GCA_018061385.1 Chitinophagaceae bacterium
ACTCCAATCAATCGCTAATAATGTCATATCACCTCATCTCAAAAGTGAGACTCTTTTTTATTTTTTAAATTATGTTACCAACTTTTTGGATGTTTATTCAACAGTTGTTGCGTCGCACCCTTCAACGCTTTATTCGCTATTCAGCTAAGTTTCAACAGTAAAATTGCTTATGAAAATTTTGCTTGTAAGCATTTTAACAGCACCTTATCACATTTCAATTAATGTGGCTGCAAAATTTCGAGCCTCGCCATCACATTCATACAATTGCTCCAATGTGGGATTTAGCATAAATGGAATTTTTTGCAAAGTTCTTTCTACCATTTCTGTCATATCTAAAAAACCAATTCTATTTCTTAAAAAAGCATATACTGCAATTTCATTGGCTGCATTTAAAACGCAAGGCATATTACCACCTTGGTGTAAGGCTTCTATCGCCAACGCCAAACTTCTAAAAGTTTTTAAATCGGGTTCTTCAAATGTTAAAGTATCTGGTTTTCTAAAATCATATCTTGGAAAATTGCTTTTCAATCTTTGCGGAAAAGCCATAGCATATTGAATGGGCAATTTCATATCAGGTAAACCCATTTGTGCTTTCACACTTCCATCTTCAAAAACAACCATACTATGTATAATACTTTGTGGATGTACAACTACTTGTATTTGCTCAGGCTGTAAATTAAATAACCATTTGGCTTCAATCATTTCTAAGCCTTTATTCATCAATGTTGCAGAGTCAATAGTAATTTTTGCACCCATCGACCAGTTGGGATGTTGCAATGCATGATCTCTCTTTACATTCACCAAGAAGTTGGGCTTTCTTCCTCTAAATGGTCCACCACTTGCAGTTAATACAATTTTTTCAATTTTATTTCTGCCCTCTCCTACCAAACACTGAAAAATGGCTGAGTGTTCACTATCCACAGGTATAATAGGAACTCTTTTTTCAACGGCTTTTTGCATTACAATTTCGCCAGCAACTACCAATGTTTCTTTATTGGCCAGTGCAATTGGTTTTGCATTTTCAATGGCTTTTAAAGTGGGCTTTAATCCTGCATATCCAACAATTGCAGCCAACATCATATCGTAACAATCCATACCAGCAGCTTCTTCAATTGCAGCTTCTCCTGCAAAAACTTTCACATTCGTATGTGCTAAAGCATCTTTTACTTTTTGGTATTTTTTTTCATCGCCAATAACCACCAAATTCGGATTGAATTGAATGGCTTGTTGCACCAACAACTCATCATTATTTTGTGCAGTTAATATTTCTGCAGAAAATAAATCTGGATTAGCTGCAATTACTTCTAAACATTGCGTACCAATTGAACCAGTAGAACCAAATATTGCTATACGTTTTACACTCATTTTAATGCTTTTGGCAGGTGCGTAAAGATAGGGGAATATTATATGCTTGCACACGTTATCAACTATTTATTCAAACCAAAAGAGCTACCAAAAGGTAGCTCTTTAAATATTTAACTTTCTTGCATATCAAGAAATAGTAGTTAATTAATCTTCAACCTTCACTTTACCTTTACTCTTTGCAATTACTTCTTCAGCAATATTGTTTGGAGCATTGTTGTAATGTGAAAACTCCATTGTTGAAGTTGCACGACCAGAAGATAATGAACGTAATTGAGTTACATAACCAAACATTTCACTTAATGGAACTTTAGCTTTAATAACTTGTAAGTTGGCACGGCTATCCATACCTTCTAACATACCACGTCTTCTATTTAAGTCGCCTGTAACATCACCCATATACTGGTCTGGTGTTAACACTTCTACTCTCATAATTGGTTCTAATAAAGTTGGTTTTGCTTTACGTCCTGCTTCTCTAAATGCAGATTTAGCACATAATTCAAAACTCATTGCATCAGAATCCACATCATGATAGCTACCATCAAATATTCTTACTTTCATGTTGTTAACTGGATAACCAGCTAATACACCAGATGTCATTGATGTTTCAAATCCTTTTTGAATAGATTGGTGGAATTCTTTTGGAATAGAACCTCCAAAAATATCATTTACAAATTGGAAATGTTTGCCTTCATTAGCTGCTAACCACTCTTCATCGGCAGGGCCTAAATCAAATTGAATATCTGCGAATTTACCACGACCACCCGATTGTTTTTTCAACACTTCACGGTGAGTAACAACGTTTCCAAATGCTTCTTTGTAAGCAACCTGTGGAGCACCTTGGTTAACTTCTACTTTAAATTCACGACGCATACGATCGATGATAATTTCTAAGTGAAGTTCACCCATACCACGTAAAATGGTTTGGCCAGTATCTTCATCAGTATTTACTCTTAAAGTAGGATCTTCTTCAACCAATTTAGCAATTGCCATACCCATTTTGTCAACGTCTGCTTGAGTTTTAGGCTCAACAGCAATGGCAATAACTGGTTCTGGAATAAACATATTCTCTAAAGTGATAGGATGTTTCTCATCGCATAAAGTATCACCAGTTTTAATTTCTTTAAAACCTACTGCTGCTGCAATATCTCCAGCTTCAATAAAATCAACTGGATTTTGTTTATTAGCAAACATTTTCATGATACGGCTGATACGCTCTTTTTTACCACTTCTTACATTTAATACATAAGAACCAGCATCTAAGTGACCAGAATAGCAACGGAAGAAAGCCAAACGACCAACGAAAGGATCGGTCATAATTTTAAAAGCCAAAGCTGCAAATGGTTCTTTTGCATCTGGTTTACGGTAAACTGTTTCACCAGTATCAGGGTTAATACCTTCTGTATCATCTACATCAACAGGAGAAGGCAGGTAACGACAAACTGCATCTAAAGCAGTTTGCACACCTTTGTTCTTAAATGAAGAACCACACATCATTGGCACAATGCTTAAATCGATACAAGCCTTACGGATTGCTTCGTGCATTTCATCTTCAGTAATGCTATTTGGATCATCAAAGAATTTCTCCATCAATGTATCATCGTATTCAGCAACTGCTTCAACTAATTTAGCTCTCCACTCATTGGCTTCTTCTACCATATCAGCCGGTACATCAATTTCGTCAAAAGTCATACCTTCAGTTTCCATATGCCAAATAATACCTTTCATTTTAATAAGGTCAACAACTCCAGTAAAATTATCTTCAGCACCAATTGGCAACTGTAAAGGCACAGCATTAGCACCCAACATTTCTTTTACTTGGTTAACCACCATTAAAAAGTCGGCACCAGAACGATCCATTTTGTTAACAAAACCAATTCTTGGTACTTTATAACGGTTAGCTTGACGCCAAACAGTTTCAGATTGAGGTTCAACACCATCAACTGCACTAAATAAAGCAATCAAACCATCTAATACTCTCATACTACGTTCTACTTCTACAGTAAAGTCAACGTGACCTGGAGTATCAATAATATTAAAATAGTAGCTTTTTGTGTTTGCATCAGCTACACCTTTAACAGTAGGGAATTTCCACTGACAGCTAACAGCTGCAGAAGTAATGGTAATACCTCTTTCTTTTTCCTGTTCCATCCAGTCTGTAGTTGCTGCACCATCATGTACTTCTCCAATTTTATGGATCATACCAGTGTAGCGTAAAATACGCTCTGTAGTGGTGGTTTTGCCAGCATCAATATGAGCAGCAATACCAAAGTTGCGTTGAAATTTCAAATCGGCCATAACGCTTGTATTTGTTTTTAAATTTTTAGTTTTTGGGTGACCAGCTTTTGTTCATTTATCAGCTGTTGTGGCGTCGCACACTTCAACAGCAGAAAAGCACTGGTCTTTTTTTCGAGCCGCAAAGGTAGGGGTTTACCAATTCGATTATTAAATTAGTACAATTAATTTAACTCGTTTCCCTTAAAATGTGTTCAACCATGTGGAAAGCCTTTGAAATTCAATCTAAAAAAGCTCCTTTTTCTCCATTTTAAGAAAAACTTAAAATTATACCAGTGGAAAAATCTGTTGGTGCATATCCCAACACATCAATTGAGTGATCAATTTTTAAACCAGAACGTTGAGCTCTTTTAACAGGTTCTGGAAAAGTTGCTGAATTAACTGGAGTAATTAACTCATCGTTTAATTGCAATTGTTTACAAACTGCCAAAGCCATTTGATAAGGTGATACAATATCTTTTCCTGCCAAATGAAATGCACCTTGCTGCTTTTGATTTATGATAGCTTCTATGCCTTTACATATATCAATTACATAAGTGGGTGTTCTTCTTTGATCATTTACTACTTTAATGGGTTTATTTTGTTCAAGATTGTTTTTTACCCAATGTAAAAAGCTGGGTCTCATGCCTTCCAAAACTTTTCCATAAATAAATACAGGACGAACAATGGCATATTCTTTTGAATTTGCCTTTACATATTCTTCTGCTTGCAATTTACTTTCACCATAAAAATTAAGAGGTTCAGGCATTGCGTCAACTGCATGTGGACCATCTTCTCCAAAAATAAAGTCAGTTGAAATATAAATGAGCTTTGCTCCAATAATATTGGCTGCTTCAGCAATAAATTTTGTTGCAATTACATTGTGTAAAATACAAGCAGCTTTATCGTTTTCACATTCATCTGGTTTACTCATTGCAGCTGTGTGCACAATAATATTGGGTTGATGCTTTTGTAATGCATTCATTACGTCGGCCTCATTGGTTAAATCTAAACTTTCGTATTGTAGTTCATTCAATAGTTTATTTCGATTTAAACCTCTGTTGGTGGACACAACATTAAAACCCTGTTGTTGAAGATATATGGTTAAATGTTGACCCAAAAAACCATTTGCCCCAGTAATTAAAACTTTCATACTTAAAATTTAGTTGGGCAAATTACCTACTTATTAACAAAAATAGATGTGTATATTCTTATAAAGTTGAAATTTTGAAACACTTATCTTCGCCATTCGTGTATTTTATACACATTTATTAACATGTTGTTTTGTTAGGTAAATTCAAATGATTAATATTGACAGTTGAAAAGCTGAATTTACAAACTAACGTTTGTTATTAAACTACTGATAATCATACAGTAATAACAAATTAAAATAGCTGAAAAAACTATAAAAAATGGAAAAAAAAGTAAGCAATATTGCTGTACTTACATCAGGTGGGGATAGCCCAGGAATGAATGCAGCAGTTAGAGCTGTTGTAAGAACTGGCATTTATCATGGCTTGGGAGTTTATGGAGTGATGAGAGGCTATGCAGGAATGATAGAAGATGATATTAAAGAAATGGATGGACGAAGCGTTGCAAATATTATTCAACGTGGAGGTACCATTCTTAAAACTGCAAGAAGTAAAGAGTTTTTAGAATTTGCAGGTAGAGAAAAAGCCTATTACAATCTTAAAAAAAGAAACATCAATGGCATTATTGTAATAGGTGGAGACGGAAGCTTTAAAGGTGCTCAAAAGTTTAGTAACGAGTTTGACATTCCTTGTATTGGTTTACCAGGTACTATAGATAAAGACATTGCAGGTAGCGATACAACTATAGGCTTTGACACAGCTGTTAATACTGCAGTACAAGCAATAGATAAAATTCGTGATACGATGGATGCACACGATAGGCTTTTTATTGTAGAAGTAATGGGGCGTGATGCAGGTTATATTGCTTTACACAGTGGCATTGCAACGGGTGCAGAAAACATTTTAATACCCGAAACAAAAACCGATATGGAAGGCATTATTTTATCATTAACAGAAAAAGAAAAAAGAAAAAAACTTGTAAATTTAATTGTAGTGGCCGAAGGTGATGATTTTGGCGGTGCAGAGCAAGTAGCAAAAATTATTAGAAACAGAATTGCTACTGCCGATGTTAGAGTTTGTGTTTTAGGACACATTCAAAGAGGTGGTTCTCCATCATGTTCAGATAGACTGGTAGCAAGCCATATGGGCTATTATGCAGTTGAAAGTTTACTAATTGGAAGAAACAATGTAATGGTTGGCGTAATTAACAACAAAATTCATTACACACCATTGGATAAAGCTGTAAAAGAGAAACAAAAAATAGGGCAAGAATGGATGAAGATTGTAAAAATTCTTGCATCTTAATCAATCATAAAATATTTTCAACAAATAAAAGTATATGAGTAAAAACATCGGTAAATATTTGCACAAAGAAATGAACAAAGAAGCTGGTCTTAAACATATAGCACACAGAACAAAGGTTGTTGCAACAGTTGGTCCAGCATGCGACACGTATGAAAAATTATTAGAATTGGTAAATGCTGGCGTAAACGTATTTCGTTTAAATTTTTCGCATGGCGATCATGCTGGTAAAGCTCAAATTATTGAGCATGTTCGTAACATCAATTTAACACAACCCTTCAATATTTCCATACTTGCCGATTTGCAAGGCCCTAAACTTCGTGTAGGCGAAATAGAAAACAATTATTTAGAAGTAAAAGTTGGGGACATACTCACATTTACCAATGAAAAATGCGTAGGTACTTTAGAAAAAATATATGTTAGCTATCCAAACTTAGCAGATGATGTAAAACTTGGAAATATTATTTTAATTGATGATGGTAAAATTGAAGTAAAAGTTACAGATATTACAAAAGAGAAAGACGTAAAAGTAATGGTTACTTTAGGTGGCGTAATTTCTTCTAAAAAAGGAATTAATTTACCCGATACAAAAATTTCTTTACCTGCTTTAACCGAAAAAGATTTAGCCGATTTAGAATTTATAATTGAACAAAAATGCGATTGGGTTGCATTAAGCTTTGTACGTAGTGTAAAAGATATTGTGATTTTGAGAAGTAAACTCATAGAGAAAAAAAGCAAAACAAAAATTATTGCAAAAATTGAAAAGCCCGAAGCATTAGTAAATATTAGAGATATTATTGTAGAGAGTGATGCTATTATGATTGCTCGTGGCGATTTAGGAGTTGAACTTCCTGTTGAACAAATACCATTAATTCAACGAGAATTAATTAGAAAATGTATTCATCGTGCAAAACCTGTAATTGTGGCAACACAAATGATGGAAAGTATGATGGATAGAGCAAAACCAAACAGAAGTGAAATTACCGACGTTGCCAATGCTGTTTTAGAAGGAGCTGATGCTGTTATGCTCAGTGGAGAAACTGCTGCTGGCAATCATCCTACATTGGTAGTAGAAACTATGTGTAAAATTATTCGTCAAGTTGAACAAACAGAATATCGTTACAACAGGGAACAAGATTTAATGCCACAAGCTCACTCTCCTTCTTTCTTTAGTGATGCCATTTGTTACAATGCTTGTAAAATTGCTCGTGACGTAAATGCTGAAGCATTAATTGGCATGACGCAAAGTGGTTATACTGCATTTATGTTAAGTAGTTTTAGACCAAAATCACCTCTATTCATTTTTTCAAAAGAACGTACATTAATCAATCAATTGAGTCTAAGCTGGGGCGTTAGAGCTTTTTATTATGATGAAGAAGAAAGTGTAGATGATATTGTTACCGATCAAATTAATATTCTAAAAGAAAGAGGATTTTTAAAATCAGAAGATGTAGTCATAAATACAGGTAGTACTCCAGTTCATTTACATTTACCTACCAATATGATTAAGATTACAAAAGTTGAATAAGCACATTTTAAGCTACTTAAAAAAAGTTTCGATAGCAATGTCGGAACTTTTTTATTGCATTTACTTTCAAACTTTTTCTGCTAATACTTATCTTGCAACCAATGAACCCACTGGTTAGCATCATATTACCTGCCTACAATTGCGAAAAATTTATTCGTAAAACAATTCATAGTTTAATCAATCAAACCTATTCAAATTTTGAATTGTTGGTTATAAATGATGGGTCTACAGATGCAACAACTTCTATCATTCAATCATTTAAGGATACAAGAATTCAGTTAATACAAAATGAAAAAAACAAAGGCTTAATTTATACTTTAAACAAAGGAATAGAACTATCAAAAGGAAAGTACATTGCAAGAATTGATGCTGATGACATTTGCTTACCTGAACGATTACAAAAGCAAGTGAATTGGTTAGAAAAAAACACACAAATTGCAATTGTAGCAACACAAATTTTGTTAATTGATGAACAGGACGAAGCAACAGGCAATTGGTTGTTGGATATGCAAAACACAACCGCCAATCAAATAAAGAAAGCAATGCTTTGGCAAAATTGTATTGCACATCCAACTGTACTATTTCGTAGCGAAATCATAAAAAAATATCAATATTCAAACAATCAAAAGCATAGTGAAGATTATGATTTATGGTTGCAAATTTTAGCTGATGGTTTTATAATTGAAAAAGTACCTGAACAATTGGTAAAATACAGAGTACACAGCAATTCTGTAACAGGTGCAATTAACAGAAAACGAAATCCGTTTTTTATTCAATACAATACCAAACGAAAGTTTTTATTGGGTAGATTTCAACAACTCAAATGGGGACTTTTTGAAACAAAAATTTTGTTTACTATGTTGTACGATGGAATGATGGGTATTGGAAAAGTAATCAAAACATTGTTTAAAAATTGAAATATTATCACTACATATTAAAAAGAAAAATTGAAAATATTTTTATTCTTCCCTTCATTATTTTGGGGAGAATAATTGCATTCTTCAACCCATTAAAAGATGAATACGATGTATTTTTTTTCTTCCCGTTTTATCATACAGGTGGTGCAGAAAAAGTACATGCACTAATTACACAAGCCATAAGCAACAAAAAATGTATTGTGTATTTTACACGTACATCTGTTGATACAACCTTCTTTAAAGAGTTTGAAAAAAGTGGTTGTACAATTAAAAATATTTCAAGCTTTACAGACAATAAATCGTTGTACTTTTTCAACTTAATGTATCGTGGAATTGTTGCATCTTATATCAACAAACAACACAAACGGGCCATTGTATTTAATGGACAATGCAATTTTGGTTACAAGATTAGTCCTTGGATAAATAACAACATCAAACAAATAGAACTAATTCATTCATTCAATACTTTTTCTTGGATTAGAATTCCATTTATTGAATTTATTACAACAACTGTAATGATTAGTAAAGTGAGAATTGACAACCATTTATACCAGTACAAAGAATTGAACATTCCAGATAAATTTGCTGCAAAAATTCAATACATCTGCAATGGAATTAGTTTACCAGCCGAACCAATTGTTAAGGATTATTCAACAACCTTGAACGTTTTATACGTTGGCAGAGGCACACCAGAAAAAAGAGTTCATCTTGTTGCTGCCATTGCACAAAAAGTAAAGCAAGAAAATAGTGAAATTAATTTCACCATTGCTGGTGATGTTGAAAACGCCATTCCACAGGAACTACTACCCAATTGCAATTTATTGGGCAACATTCATGATGAAAAACAACTTGCAGCAATTTATAAACAAGCACACATTTTATTGATTACTTCAAATACAGAAGGCTTTCCATTGGTTGTTATGGAAGCAATGGCTTATGGTTGTGCAATTTTTGCAACACCTGTTGGCGATTTGCCAATACACATTCAACATAAAAATGGATATATTACTTCGACAATTGATGAGCAAATTGTAGTTAATGACATGACCCAACAACTTCTATCTCTACAAACAAATAGACAAGTGTTAGAACAAATGGGCAAGAACAATCAACTGTATGCTACAGAGCATTTTGATATTCAGTTATTCAATCAACTGTACAACAACTTATTCGGCCAAACATAGCAACAAAATAGTTTTAAAGTAAATGAATCGCTTGTGAATATTTCCCATAATTTTTATGATATAAAAATTAAAAATTTCTCGCAATAAATATTTTACACATAACTTTAAAAAAGATAATACAATTGGTTATACATAGAGCTTAAAATCCCAAATCCTTCATCAAAAAACAAATCCAACAAAGCTTGTGTACTTGCATAAGATTGCACCCTTGAAAATAAACCAATCATCTTTAAACAAATACTACAATGAAAACAGTAGGCATTATTGGAGGTTCAGGTTTTATTGGAAGCTATAACACTCAAAAGTTTTTAAACGAAGGCTACAAATTAAAAGTTTCAACAACCGATATTTCGAAGAAAGAAAAGTATGAACATTTACTAAAATTTCAACATGCAGAAAACTTAGAAATCGTTCAAATGAATGTAGAAAATAAATTAGACTTAATTAATTTTTTACAAGGTTGTTCAATTGTAATACATGGTGGAACACCTTTTCAACTTGATGTAAAGGATCCAAAAACAGAGTTGTTTGACCCCACCATAAAAGGAACAGAAAATTTTCTTGACGCAATTCAACAAACCGCTGGAATTGAAAAAGTAATTTTTATTGCCTCAGTTGCTGCATACAATACAAATTTTCCACTTCCGCCAGATGACAAAGCTGAAGAAGATTCAATTAGCGAAACGAGTGAGCCATTTATAAGTGAGCAAAGCCACCCTTATGCTCAAGCAAAATTTATTGCCAATCAAACAGTGAATAAATTTATTGCAGATAACCACAACTTAAACTATGAAATTGTTTCGGTTTCGCCTGTAAGTGTGGTTGGCAAATCTTTATCAACAAGGCAAGACTCTACTTCTTCTGGCTTACAATTTTTATTTAAAAATAAAATTGCACCCAATCCATTCGTTCAAATGTTTTACGACAAAGACCCTTATTTTTCAGTAGTAGACGTTGCAGACATAGCTGAAGCCATTTTTAAAGCTGTTCAGAAAAAAAGCAACCACGGCAAAAATTATTTGTTGGCAAGTGAAAGTTATAGAGTATCGGATCTTGTTTTAATGCTCAACAATCAAGCTCCAGCTGGAGCATCTAAAATAATTTACAACAACAATTTAGCAAAAACAGATTTAGAAATAAATTTTAAACCAGCAACAGAATCATTAAAAAGTTTTTCAGCTGAATAAAAATGTTTGTTCCCTTATTTTTGTAAAGAGAGCAATCCTATAAAATACGATTGCTCTTTTTTAATATAATTCAATTTAAAGCAACAAGTTAAATATGAAACTAGCATTTTACACTGTACTAATTTCCACATTAATTATTGGTTGTAACAATACACCAGAGCTGAATGATCCCATTCCTCAACATAAAACTTTTACTATAGAATCTAAAGAACTTGGCGAAAAAAGAACCATCAATATTTGGGTACCTCAAGAGTACACCACTAACAAAGATTCTTTACCAGTTTTATATATGCCAGATGGAGGATTGAAGGAAGATTTTCCTCATATTGCCAATACAATTGAAGCATTAATAAAAGCAAAAAAAATACCACCAATTATGCTTGTTGGAATTGAAAACACACAACGTAGAAGAGACTTAACAGGATATACAGATGTAGCAAAAGACAAAGAAATTGCACCTGTAGTTGGAGGCTCAGAAAAGTTTAGAGCTTTTATAAACAATGAATTGTTCCCATCCATTAACAAACAATATAGAACCACCAATAAAAAAGGAATCATTGGAGAATCTTTAGCAGGGCTATTTGTAACAGAAACTTTTTTACTAAATTCAGATATGTTTAATTTTTATATCGCTTTTGATCCTTCGCTTTGGTGGAACAATCAATATTTACTGAAAGTTGCAGATGAAAAATTAATGAACTTTCCATCAAGTGAAAAAAGGTTTTGGTTTGCAGGTTCTAGTGCTGAAGACATTTCTTCTGCAGCTGGTCAATTACACCAAATATTGGCAGCTAAAAAAATACAAAATCTTGCTTTTAAATATTCAAACGAACACAACGAAAAGCACAATACAATTTTTAGAGCCACTAAAGAAAAAGCGTTAATCTGGACATTGAATTCAAACTAAAACAATTCAATCTGTTGCACAATGAAGGCTTTCATCGCTCTTTACAATACCATTATCTTTGCCCAATGACCAAAGTATTTTTAAAGAAAAAAATTGCTCAACGAATTGCCAACGGACATCCTTGGATTTTTGGGAATGAAGTAGAAAAAATTGAAGGCGATGTTGAACCTGGATCAATTGTAGAAGTTTATTACAACGATAATAAGTTTTGTGGTAGAGGTTATATAAACCCAAAATCGCAAATTTTAGTAAGGCTATTAACCAGAAAAAAAGAAGAAATAAATGAGCAATTTTTTTACGATAAAATACTTGCTAGTTGGAAATACAGACAACAAATTGGTTATGTAGAAAATTGCAGATTAATTTTTGGCGAAGCCGATGAAATGCCAGCTTTAATTATAGATAAATTCAACGATTATTTTGTAATACAAACATTGTCGTTAGGAATGGATGCTTGGAAATCTGCTATAATTAATGCACTACAAAAAATATTTAATCCAAAAGGCATATTCGAACGCAACGATGTGCCAGTAAGAGAATTAGAAGGTTTACCACAACAAAAAGGTTTTCTATCTGCTCCTTTTAATACAAATATCATCATCAATGAAAATGGTTTAAAGTTTTATGTTGATGTTGAACAAGGGCAAAAAACTGGTTACTTTTTAGATCAACAAGACAATAGAAAAGCCATACAACATATTGTAAAAGATGCAGATGTTTTAGGAGCATTTACTTATACAGGCACATTTGAAATACATGCAGCACACTATGGGGCAAAATCTGTTTTGGGTTTAGACATCAGTGCCAGTGCAGTGGAACAAGCCAATAAAAATGCAGCATTAAACGGACTAGAAAAAGTTGTAAAATTTGAAGCATTAAATGCTTTTGATGTACTAAAAAATTGGAGCAAAGAAGGCAAGCAATATGATGTTGTAATGCTAGATCCACCTGCATTTACAAAAAGTAGAGAAACCATATTAAAAGCAATTACAGGCTATAAAGAAATAAATTTAAGGGGCATGAAGTTGATACGCAATGGAGGTTTTTTAGTAACCAGCAGTTGTACCAATTTAGTAACCCCAGAAATGTTTTTACATACCATTGAAATGGCTGCAAAAGATGCAAGAAAAAAATTAAAACAAGTTGTATTTAATGCACAAGCGGCCGATCATCCAATTGTTTGGGGAATGGAAAATACCAACTACTTAAAATTTTTAATTGTACAGGTTTGTGACAAATAAAAACAAAACAATCTGAAGCAGTCTATTTTTGAGAACAAGAATTTAATATCAAACCAATAAGTAAAATTAAAACCAATCAATTATGGCAACTCCTAATTTTCCAAATGGATTTGAATCATGGCAAAAAACACATTTTGAAGTTGTAGAAGTTTTATGTCATATAAGAGACCTTGAAGAAAATAAAAAACCAAAAAGTTTTTCTGAATTAATTGAACGATCTGCAACTGAAGAATTGTACAACCTTGCACTCAACCTTACCAACCAATATGAAGAAGAATCAGTAGGGAAAATAAGAACTAGAAGTCTTTTTGATGAAATAGAAGACTTTGTTTGGAAGCATGTAAATAATTTGAACTAATTACAAGAAGATTTAAAAATATTTTTAGCAAACAGCTGGCATCAGTTGTACCAAACTTGACGCAATCTTATCAGCTGCAAAATAAACAATGAACTTTTATTTTGTTTCTTCCTGAAATAGGTTGACTACAAATCAATCAAAAATAGAGATTAAAAAACAAGTCATTGACGAGTATTTAACTCAAGAAATTGGCTATCGGCAACTTAGAAAAAAGTATGGAGTGAGCAGAACTACCATTAAGAAATGGGTGATGACTCATCAAGGAATTCATAACCTCCCTCCTACAACACTTAAGCAGAAATATTATCATTCCAGTATGAACAGTGACCCCAAAAACCTGCATCTGAAGTGGTGAAAAACAATGAGGCTCTTCAACAAAATGGACCTCAAATTTTAGATTTTGTCATATTGAACTTTTAGAAACATAAACAAATGCTTTTTTAGGCAGTGCATTTTCACAAAAGTCTAAACAACTTCATTTAGAAAGTAACAAACTAAAAGTCTTATTCTATAAATTTTAAGGCAGATAAAATGAAGTATAAATTACTCAACTTAACATTCATTATAAATTTTACATATATTTTTTTGAGTAATGGGAGGAATAAAAGTAACTGAAAGAATTAATTTTATTAGATAATAATTGTAGTGCAAAAACAATTTAGCAGAATTATCCATTTAAAAAAATTTTTTGAATAAACATTATTATTTATTGTTTATCAATAAATAATTGTTACTTTTGTGAAATAATTAAATTTTAAAAAATGACAAAAACAAACAACATTGTATTTAAAAGCTTGCACATTATTGCCTGGATTATTTTCGTTGGCTTGAGTATTGAAGCTGGGGGATTGATTGTTAATTTTATTTTTAGTTTGTACAAACCAGAATTTGTACAAAATTTATATCAAAAGCTAGATTTAAGTGAAATGTACAATCGCAACCAATGGGCATTCTTCGGTATGTATAGTTTTATTTTATTTATTTCAATTTTAAAGGCCTACCTTTTTTATTTGGTAATTGCACTAATTAGCAAATTAAATTTATTAAAACCCTTTAATAGTTTTGTTGCAGTACAAATTACAAAAATTAGTTATTACACATTTTCTATTGGACTTTTAAGTTATATAGGTAAACAAATAGCTAAAGATTTGGCACACTATGGTTATGCAATTGAAAAACTAAACGAATTTTGGGCCGATAGCCAAGCTTTTATTTTAATGGCTGCTGTAATTTATATTATTGCAACAATATTTTCAAAAGGTATTGAATTACAAAACGAAAACGATTTAACTGTATAAGCCATGCCAATAATAGTAAACTTAGATGTGATGATGGCAAGGCGAAAAATGTCGCTAAATGAGCTTTCAGAAAAAGTTGATTTAACACTTTCCAATCTTTCCATTCTCAAAACAGGAAAAGCAAAAGCAATTCGGTTTAGCACATTAGAAGCAATTTGCAAGGTATTGAATTGCCAACCTGCCGATATTCTTGAATTTGTAGATGACTCAAAATAAAAGAGGCTGTTTATTCTTTTATTTTAACTACTCATACTTTTCATACTTAAGGCCCTTTTTGAATATGCTCCCATCTAAAAGGTTCTTTACTTTCAGCCTCCATTTGGTAGTACAATGGCTTTGGGTCATGGTCGTTAATAAATTCAAAAGCTTCACCAACACTTATATCGGCAAATGCTTTATAAAACATTTCATCTCTTTATGTTGGCGGAAAAGGACGTAAGTCCAATTCATTAACAACCGAAAAAGCAAAGCAATATTGCCTATTTAAAAATTAGCATAAAAAAGCCTTTCAATTTTGAAAGGCCTTTTTATTAATTAGGATCACTTTATTTATTTAAAAAGAATATTGTATGTAGCTCCAATTCCTGCGTTGTTAATATTTCCACCAGAACTATTGCTTCGGAAAATACCATTAAAGAATCCAAAATAATTCCAAGAATAGTTATGATATCCTATTTGTGGTTTAATGTAAAAACCACCATCAGCTCCATTGGCGTTGGTTAAAAAACTATAACCAATATCAGTACCTGCAAAAAATCCTTTTGATTGAGGATATATTCTTATAAAAGCCCCTAACGGAATTGTACCAAATTCTTTAAACCCAGTTTTTGCAAAAAAATGATTATAACCAGTGGTTATACCAATACCTAAGTTTGGCGTTGTCATTAATTGCCCTTTCAGATCTAGTCCTAAAACAAAATTACTATAATCGCTTGTTTTACCTACTGGTACACCAGCAGAAAGACCTGCTTTTAACCATGAGTTTTTACTGGTAATCTCAGTTTCTGTTTTCTGTGCAAATGCACTTACTGCTATAAATACAATTGCAGTTGCTAATAAAAATCTTTTCATTTTTTAAGTGTTTATTTCAACATACCTTGCCCAAAACCATGCCAAAAGAAAATTTTCTTGGATTCACCATCTGAAAGAAAATATGATTGGCATTCTATTATAGCTGTGTTTGTCTTGAATTTGCTGAAGGAATTTACAGAGTACTAAAATAAAATTATGGCATCAAAAAGTTTTGGAGATAAAGTAATTAATTTCAATCGTCATTTAAACTACATAGGTAAATTGCCAGAGGGTTTTCATGTATTGAATCCTTACTTAGACAATCCAGAAACAATGGATGTAATGCAACAATTTTATCATTCATTTTATAACGATTTTAAACAACGAAAATTTATTGTTGGTATCAACCCAAGCCGCCATGGTGCAGGAGTAACAGGAGTACCTTTTACAGATACCAAACGTTTAGAAAGTGCT
>JAGOUF010000277.1 GCA_018061385.1 Chitinophagaceae bacterium
GTCTCCTACCCTTTCAATACCTAAAAAACTATCTAACCATTCTCTACTAAAAACAATATTAATACCTTTAATACGAGTATTTTTTGGTGTAAAAAATAACCAATCAAATTTAGTACTCATTAAAAAAACAGCACTCTTTGCAGTGTTTTGTGTACTTGTATCTTGTTGTTCTACATTTTTAATATCGGCCTCATCAAAACGTAATGTAAAAAAATCTTCTTTTACTTTTTTTCGTTGTAGTAAAATATCTTCCTTTAAAATATAGTCAGATATAATAGCTTGTAATCCGTTAGGCAATTTTACCAAACGCATGTAACCTTCGCCAAGTTCTTTGGTAAAAACCATTTTCCCATCTTTAATTTTACAATTAAACGTTTTGGCAAAATGTTTTAATAAATCGTTATAGTTGGTGTGATTGTATTCTATTTTATGCAATGCAAAAGAGTTTGATAAATTTTATAAATATCTTAATGGATTCCTTTTAGCATTGTATATATATTTTTTAATGTTTAGCCAAAAAGCTAAAATCATATATACCAAAACTGGCGACCCCATTGTTAGGAATGAAATATAGATAAACCACATTCTAATACGAGATGAGGCAATACCTAATTTTTCTCCAATAGCCGAGCACACACCAAAGGCATGCATCTCTAAAAATGCTCTGATTTTGTTCATACAACTTAATTTTACTATTTATGGGGGCTATTTAATATGCAATTTATAGAAATAGATTCAGAATTTTAAAAACACATTTTATCAGACTTTTCTTTTACTGTAAATTCGCAGCAATTTATAAAATTTTTGTACTAAAAAAGTGCTGTTTTATAAATAAATTACAATTTTCCAATCTTACACCAAAAATTAAAATTATGGCTTTCGACATTGAAATGATTAAAAAAGTGTATGCAGAAATGCCTGCAAAAGTTGATGCAGCTAGAACTGCTTTAGGCAGGTCGTTAACTTTATCGGAGAAAATTTTATTTGCACATTTACATACCGATATGAAGTTTGAAAACTTTGGTCGAGGAAAATCTTATGTAGATTTTGCACCAGATAGAGTTGCAATGCAAGATGCAACGGCACAAATGGCTTTGTTGCAATTTATGCAAGCTGGTCGTCCTAAAGTTGCAGTACCAAGTACTGTGCATTGCGACCATTTAATTATGGCAAAAAATGAAGCCAAAAAAGACCTTGAAGTTGCCAATGCAGAAAGTAAAGAAGTATATGATTTCTTGGCTTCTGTTTCTAATAAATATGGTTTAGGTTTTTGGAAACCAGGTGCTGGTATTATTCACCAAGTGGTACTAGAAAACTATGCTTTTCCTGGAGGTATGATGATCGGCACAGATAGTCATACTGTAAATGCTGGAGGGCTTGGTATGATTGCAATTGGTGTGGGTGGTGCTGATGCTTGTGATGTAATGGCAGGCTTGCCTTGGGAACTAAAATGGCCTAAATTAATTGGTATTAAATTAACTGGTAAATTAAGTGGTTGGACTGCACCTAAAGATGTTATTTTAAAAGTAGCCGGTATATTAA
The DNA here is from genome assembly GCA_018061385.1 of Chitinophagaceae bacterium. Classification (GTDB taxonomy): domain Bacteria; phylum Bacteroidota; class Bacteroidia; order Chitinophagales; family Chitinophagaceae; genus UBA1930. The sequence goes on from JAGOUF010000277.1 coordinate 1,543, forward strand.
CAGTTAAAGGTGGCACTGGTGCTATTGTTGAATATTTTGGTGAAGGTGCTACAAGTATGAGTTGTACTGGTAAAGGTACCATTTGTAATATGGGTGCAGAGATTGGTGCTACAACTTCTACTTTTGGATATGATGCCAGTATGAGCAGATATTTAGCTGCAACTGGACGTGAAGAAATTGCTACATTGGCCGATGGTATTGCAGCTTACTTAAATGGTGATGCTGAGTGCTACGAAAATCCTGCTAAATACTTTGATGAAGTAATTGAAATTAATTTAAGTGAATTAGAACCACATTTAAACGGTCCTTTTACACCAGATTTAGCTACACCAATTTCTAAAATGAAAGAAGCAGCTGCTGCTAACAACTGGCCTACAAAAGTTGAAGTGGGTTTAATTGGTAGCTGTACCAATAGTAGCTATGAAGATATTTCTAGAGCTGTTTCTTTGGCGAAACAAGTAACAGAAAAAGGATTAAAAATAAAATCTGAATATACTATTACACCTGGTAGTGAGCAAGTAAGATACACTATTGAAAGAGATGGATTTTTAGAAACTTTTGACAAAATTGGTGCTACCGTTTTTGCAAATGCTTGTGGCCCTTGTATTGGTATGTGGGATAGAGTTGGTGCTGAGAAGAAAGAAAGAAATACAATTGTTCATTCTTTCAATAGAAATTTTGCAAAACGTGCCGATGGCAATCCAAATACAATGGCATTTGTTGGAAGTCCTGAATTGGTAACAGCTTTGGCTATTGCTGGTGATTTAACTTTTAATCCTTTAACTGATTATTTAACGAATGAAAAAGGTGAACAAGTAAAATTGGATGAACCAACTGGAATGGAATTACCTGCTAAAGGTTTTGCTGTTGAAGATGCTGGGTTTCAAGCACCTGCTGCAGATGGAAGTGGTGTAAATGTTATTGTGGATGTTGCAAGTAAGCGTTTACAAATATTAGAACCATTTGCAGAGTGGGAAGGAACGGATTTAAAAGGATTGAAATTGTTGATTAAAGCAAAAGGAAAATGTACAACTGATCATATTTCTATGGCTGGTCCTTGGTTAAAGTTTAGAGGGCATTTGGATAATATTAGCAACAATATGTTGATCGGTGCTACAAACTTTTTCAATGAAAAAACTGACTCTGTAAAAAATCAATTAACTGGTGAATATGGTCCTGTTCCTGCAACGCAACGTGCATACAAAGCTGCTGGCATTGGAACTATTGTAGTTGGTGATGAAAACTATGGTGAAGGAAGTTCTCGTGAACATGCTGCTATGGAGCCACGTTTCTTAGGCGTTAGAGCTGTATTGACTAAATCTTTTGCTCGTATACACGAAACCAATTTAAAAAAGCAAGGTATGTTGGGCTTAACTTTTGCAGATAAAGCAGATTACGATAAAATTCAAGAAGATGATAATATTGATATTCTTGGATTAACCACTTTTGCTCCTAACACTCCATTAACATTGGTATTAAATCATAGCAATGGAACTAGTGAAAATATTACTGTTAACCATACTTACAACCAACAACAAATTGAGTGGTTTAAAGCTGGGGCTGCATTAAACATTATTCGCAAGCAGGTTGCTGGATAATTATTTATTAGTGAATGTTTTTATATTAAAATCCCTGCAATTGCAGGGATTTTTTTAGGCATCAACTTTACAAAATCCCCATAATGGTTAAAGTTGTTAGCAACTTTAACCATTTGTAAACATTGTGTTTAGCTACTTTGCAACTTTATGAAATTTCCTTTTTATATACTATTTATTTTACTGTTAACTTTTCAATTTTTACAAGCTCAAAATGTTAGTGGAAAATGGTATGGTGTAGGTAAAGTAGAAGCTGTTAATGGAGGTTCTAACAGCTATATGAGTGAATTGCAATTGGAACAAAAAGGTAAATATGTTTCGGGAATTTTAAATTATTACTTTAGAGACAGCCTATTTTCAAATGCCATTACCGGAACTTTTGATGCAGAAAATAGGACTTTAATACTTCATTCAACCAATATCATTTTTCATAAATCGAGCAATACAAACAATGGAGTTGATTGTGAAATGAGCGGTAGATTTATTTTAAGAATTGCCAAAGCCGAATCGGTACTTACTGGAATATTGTTTGCCAATAAAAACTTTAAATATACTTGCCCCGATATTAATTTTAAGCTTAAAAAAGAAGCATTTACCGAAGCTATAGATCCTACAATTCCAATTACAAAAAACGAAGTTGAAAAAAAAGACACAATCATTGCTACTACGGTTGCAGCTTTACCAAAACTAGTAACACCAATTATTATTTCTACACTTGAAAAAGAAAAAAGTGAGGCTTTTGTAAAAAGAGAAAAAGTATATACCAAAGAATTTGATATTCTTGAAAAAGAAATACGATTGGAATTTTATGATAATGGTGCAGTTGACGGAGACTCAATTTCGGTTTTCTTAAACAATAAATTGGTATTGCCTGCATCTAGATTGGAAAATACTCCTTTGGTACTAAACATCACTTACGATGATAACTTACCATTTAATGAGTTAAGTATGTTTGCAGAGAGTTTAGGAACAATACCACCCAATACTGCTGTACTAGTTATTTATGATGGTAAAAAAAGATATGAAGTTTTAATGAGTAGCGATTTTAATAAA
>JAGOUF010000278.1 GCA_018061385.1 Chitinophagaceae bacterium
AGGGTTTAAAAACTTTATGATGCTTGAACGAGGACAGTTAATTTTTAGAAGAGCTTTTTTAGCACCTGCTAAAATGGATTTTAAAAAAAGAAACAGTTTAATTAAAGAAAACAACGATTAATTTATTAGGTAATCTTACAAAAACACAACTAAATGAAGAAAACAGTTTCACTAGTTATGGCAGCAATTGTGCTTGTTATTGTGTCCAATGCACAAAGCGTAAATGATGGTATTAAATTTATTACCTATCAAAAAACAAAAAGTGCAGTTGATGTATTTTCAAAAAATTACAACAGTAATTCAAAAGATCCAGAAGCCATTTATTGGTATGGACAAGCATTGATTGCAAATGATGATTATGTGGCTGCAAAAGCAGTTTACCAAAAAGCGTTACAAGATGGTGTAAATGATCCTTGGATTTGGATTGGTGCAGGACATGTAGAAATGTTACAAGGTGGCGATCTTAATTCAGCTAAACAAAAGTTTGAGCAAGCCATTACTGCCACAACTGGTACAAAAGGAAAAAATAAAGGTAAGGCCGATCCTACAATACTTACAGCTATTGGTAGAGCCAATGCAGATGGAGGTTCAAAATTTGGAGATCCAAACTATGGAATTGAAAAATTGAGAATTGCTGGAGAGTTAGACAAAACGTCTTCTAATATTTATATTTACATGGGTATTTGTTATAGAAAATTAGGTGGAGAAATGGGTGGAGAAGCAGTAAAAGCTTTTAATGAAGCTGGTATTCGTGATCCAAAAAATCCTGTTGGATTCCATCAAATTGGTCAAATTTATTCTAGTCAAAACAATGTTGAATTAATGAATGAATTTTTTGGCAAAGCCATTGTTGCCGATATTGATTATCCACCAGTTTATTTAGATTGGTTTCGTTATTATCAAAATAGAGATGTAAACATTGCTAAGGATTATATTGAAAAATATGTAACCGTTGCCGATAAAGATTGTAAAACTGATTATTTCTACACAGATTATTTATTTAGAGCTGGTAAATACCAAGAGTCTTTAGATAAAACAAAAGCAATGGATGCTGGTGAGTGTAAAAGCTTTGTAATGTTGCCAGTATTGTATGCATACAATTATGATAGATTGGGCGATAGCGTACAAGCAAAATCTAATTTAGAAAAATTCTTTGCTACTGCACCTTTAGATAAAATTGAACCAAGCCATTATGAGTTGGCTGTAAAAGTGTACAGTAAATTTCCTGGAAGTGAAATGGTGGCTGCAAGTTATTTGCAAAAAGCAATTGATAACGATACATCAAAAGTAAATAAGATGATGTATATGAAAGAAGCTGCTGATATGTTTGGTAAAGCACAAATGTACACAGAGCAAGTAAAATGGTTAAACCAATATAATACCTTAAAAGGCTCAATGGGCGAATACGATTATTATGTTATTACCAATGCAGCATATAGTGGGTTAGATTATGTTGGAACAATGCAATATGCAAAAAAATATATTGCCGATTTTTACGACAAACCACAAGGTTATATCTTTAATATGAAAGCTGCTAAAGCTTTAGATACAACCACCAATCCTGGTATATATGTAGAAGCATTGTTGTACAACAACACTTACTTAGCAAAAGATACAGCCAAAAACAATAAATCTATTGCATCTAACTATTACACGATTATGATTCATTATGCCGACAAAATGAAAGATTATGTAACAGCATTAGATTATTGTAACAAATTTTTAGAAATTTATCCTGCAGATCCTGAAATGTTGGGCATTAAAAAGCAATTAGAAACATTGGTGAATAGAGCAAAACCATCAACTAAATAAACTTTGTTCCGTATGCTCACAAAGTATACAAAACAAAAAATTCTTTCAATAAAAAAATCTCACTGTAAAGTGAGATTTTTTTATTGAAGCCATTTAAATTTTACCTGTTGCTTTGGCTCTTCAAATAGGATTGGTTTTTTAGAACAATTGGATGTTAAAAACAGGATTTCTTGGATTTGGTTTTTCTTCTATTTGGATATTGAATTTCTAAATGTAAAATTAGTACCTACAAATAGTTTCTCAACTGAATAAGGTTTTTATAATGCCCTTATTAGACAGCATATTTAGAAACAGTTAATATTTGATGATCAGAAGGTTAATCTAATAAATCGGGGCGTTTGTCTTGTGTTCTTTGTAAAGATTGTTCCATACGCCAATCATCTACTTTTTTAGGATCGCCTGTTAATAAAACATCAGGCACTTTCCAACCTCTAAAATCTGCTGGTCTAGTATATACAGGAGGTGCCAATAAGTTATCTTGAAAAGAATCGGTTAATGCCGATGTTTCATCATTCAGCACACCAGGAATTAACCTGCCAATAGCATCTACAACTACAGCAGCAGCCAATTCTCCACCACTTAACACATAATCGCCAATAGAAATTTCCATGGTAATATAATGATCTCTAATGCGTTGATCTATGCCTTTATAATGACCACAAATAATAAGCATATTTTCTTTTAACGATAATCTATTGGCAGTTTGTTGATTAAAACTTGGTCCATCGGGAGTCATGTAAATAATTTCATCAAATTGGTTGGTTTGTTGTAATTCTTCAATGGCATTAATTAAAGGTTCACACATTATTACCATTCCTGCACCACCACCATATTGGTAGTCATCTATTTGGCCATGTTTGTTAATAGCCCATTTGCGTAAATTGTATGTATGAATATGCAATAAGCCACGTTCTTTAGCACGTTTCATAATGCTATGAGCAAAAGGGCTATCCAATAATTCTGGGGCAACTGAAATAATATGAATGTGCATGGTGCAAAGATGTTATTTATTAATATTGAAAAATATGTTGAATAAGAAAAATAAATTTTGTTTTTCCAAAGAAAAAAAATATTTTACATTTAAATTTAACAAATATGAAAACACCTGCACAAAACACCTGCACAAAACGCTTTTAGCTTTTTTTTTATCAACACTTTTAATGATTTCTTGTAGAAAAAGTGTTGATTTGGAACAGAAACCCTTTGATGATATTATTAGAAAGGAGAGTTCTAATTGTGATAGTAAAGCTGCATTAAAATCAATAGGCTTGTTTTTTGCAGAAAAAGCCGAAGCTTCTTCTGATTTTAAAGCATTTGTTTATGAAAAGTGTTTTGAACAACCTTATGGCGATTATTATATTAGAATTAAAGAAATAGTAGAACCACTTTTAGAAGCAGATTTACTTGACAAAAGTGAGGCTGAATTTGTAAACCAGCAATTAGATTATTATTATTGTGATGCCGAAACTGATGCTATACTATTCATTCCTCATTTAGAAGAAGTAACATCAACTTATTTTAACTTACCAAGCCCAACTTTTGTTGTTGGAGCACCCAAAGTTTCATTTGATTTTGAGTATGATGATTATAGTCAAACTACTCCAAACTACTCATTAGTTAACAATCAACTGGAAGAAGATACACAAAATCCAGTTACAGAAGAAATGGCTTGGAATTGGGAAAATGATATTTGGGTATTTGGTTCAGAAGAACTTTGTTCATCTGATAATATGATAAAAGCACCAGGGGATACAATTAGCGTTTTTACAGATGAACTACCTGCATTAATAGAAAATGCTGAAAGATTTGATGGTAAAAAAGAGTGGGGTGGTATTGTTCAAGTAACTAATATAGGAAACCTCGAGTCTTGGGTTAGGGGAAAATTAGAATTGAAATATTTTGTTAATAAATCTGATGGGGGAGTACTAAAGGATAGAGGATTTGGTAAGTGGAGAAGAAAAAATTTCAAAAATCAAAGATGGAAAGATTTCGGAGATTTAATTGGATATTGGAATTTAAGCAATTGGGGACCAATGCAATTGGAAAGATGGATTGAGGAAGATGGCGGTGGAACTACAACCGTCAACCAATCATTTAGTCCAGGATCTGGATTTCCTACTGTAACTATTACACACACCATAAAATCAAACGATTTTGATTGCGGAACAGCTAATGTTCAATTTACAGATCCTTCTTTACCAAGCATTAATCACACTATATACAATTTAAATAGCCTTAATTTCACACGTATGAGTGAGCAGTAGAATGGGTGTTATAAAATTAGGTTATTGAAAAAAATAAGATTTATTAAACAATTAATTAAATTAATTAAAATTTCAAAAAGAATAAATTATATTCAATAATTTATTTAATTA
>JAGOUF010000279.1 GCA_018061385.1 Chitinophagaceae bacterium
CTTTGTCGTTTGGCGAAAATGCAATGCAGTATTCTATTTTGTTAGTAGGAATTGTTGTTACCAAAGAGTAATCGAACGTACTCCAAATTTTTATGGTTTTGTCTTTTGAACTTGACGCTAAATAACGTCCATTTGCACTAAAGGCTATATTGGTTACTTCGTCTTTATGTTCTTGTATCAACTTAATTTCTCTACCTAAATGTAGGTTCCAAATTCTAACAATTCTGTCTTGCGAACAAGTAGCATAGTACTTACCATTTGGATGCATGACTACTTTATAATCGGTAAAATTGCCTGCTTGTACTTCTAGTGAAATATGGTTATTGCTATGTATTTTGTTTATGGCCTGTTTGCATATTGCCAATCCTTCTTTGTTTGATGTAGCAGTAAAATAGTTACTTGCTTTTTGTAGCATTGTATCGGCTAATGCTATTTCGCCTTTCTTATAAAAATACATGCCATTAAAAAATCTGCTCCAACCTGCAACACTTGAATCTTTATTAACAGCATGCACATTTGCTAAAGCCAACATAATGGCATTTACATAAACCAACTCATCTTTATCAATATGTTGTAACCCATCGGTAACCCATTTTTCAACTAGTTTATTGTCTTCTATTTGGCTTAATAAAGATTGTGTAAGGTCTTTTCGTTGAGTTCCCTCAACAGTAAAAAGGTAATCTAAAATATCATCAGGCCGCATAGGCGTATTGTTCAAAAGCCATGTGGCATAAACTTCTACAAACGAAAAAGAATTGCCTAAGTAGTTTTTTGGATAGGCAGTTACAAAATTTATAAAGCTCTTTATTTGCCTGGTTTTGCTACTATCCAATGCTTTTACCATGTTTAAACCCTTAAATATTCCGGCAGTTGCTTTTTGCGAAAACTGATTTTTACCCACCAAAGTATCTTCGGCTAAATACTGTTGTATTTCGGACAATTCTTGTTTTAGTATTTTAATGAAACCAAAATTTATTTTTTCATCGTTGTAATAAAAAAGGAAACGACGACTAATTAGCCGGTCGGTTTTTAAATAATCCAATAAGTTTATACCATGCTTAAAAAAATCGATGAAATAGCTTTTCTTTAAAGCAATGGGCGTATGGCAATAAATATTTGCTTGATCGTATGCTTCGATATTTAAGTCGGACGATCTTTTTACAATCAAATAAGTTCTATTGGGTTCAATGGTTTTTATTCTGCCTCTAGCTATTGAGTTTAGGTTTTTTATATCGGGATGGTTTCGTAAAGCAGTATCATAACGCTTGTAAATTCTTGTTGAATAACTGCTATCGTTAATGCCATCATTGCTTCCTGCATATACTACAACCATTACGCTATCTTCAGAAAATGGCAACGTTTTTTCGATTGGAAAAAAATTATAACTGCCAAGTGCTGTCTGCTCTTTTGGATAATTAAAACTCCAATTGTTTTTGGTAATTGTCCAGTGTAAGTTATTTAACGACAATAATGCTACATTTTCAACAACCAAATGTTTTAATTTTCTGGCAAGTAGCAACGCTTTATACATGTATTCATGTGCTTGTTGTGGTTTTGCCAATTCTTTGTAACAAGAACCAATATTGTTTAAAGTGTAGCAATATTTTTCGTCGGTTGTTTTGTTTTGCTTTTCTGCAATAGCAATGGCTTGAAAAAAAAATGTAAGAGCAGAATCGCATTGATTGCGTACAGAACAATCAACACCTTGTCTAAAAATTTTGTAGAAAGAAGAATCTGCTTTTTGTGCTTCACCAACAATAGAAATGGTTAACAAGAAGAAAAGAATAATGCTACGACTCATAATATTGTAATTGGGGTACGTAAGATCTATAAAAAAATAAAAAGCACCAATACCCAAACAATGGTATTGTTTCAATGAAAATGTGTTAAAGAAATTTATTAGGGACTATTGTGTATTAAAATTACGAACGAACAATTACATTTTGTAGTATTGTTTCCAAATTTTAAGTTGAGAAGTATGGGTTTAGTAAAACGGCATTAATCTTCTTTCTTTTTTCTAGTAATGCCACGTATGGCAAAAACAACAATAAGAACAATAGGAAACCAAGCTAAAATATAAAAGCCAAAATTGCTACTTTTTTGAAGAAGTATATTTAAAAGCATACCATTTGTTTTATGTAAAAAAGCGAAAGAAAAAATATTAAAATCCCAATTTTCCACTCAATCTTTTTAATTCTATTTCTGCAATTTTTGCATTGTAATTTAAATTGGTTAAGCGATATCCAGCATCTTCAAAACTTCTTTGAGCCTCAGTTAATTCTATAATGGTTGCTTGTGCCAATTGGTAACGTTGCAATACTAAATTAACCAACTTAGCAGAAATTTCGTAGGTGTTTTTTTGAGTTATGGCTTGCTCTATATTGCCTGTATAACTTTGAAAAGTACGCACTGTAGTTGCTTTAAAATCTAACAATACATTTTGTTTTTGCAACTTAGCATTTTGTGTATTTATGTTGGCTGTACGTTCTTGTCGTTTAACTGTACCACCGCTATAAATAGGAATGGTAATTCCAATATTTACAAATGGGCCATAGGTTTGATTTAACAATAACTGACCACCAGTTGCTTGGTTACGACCATAATTTAAACCCAAGTTTGTACGTAGCGAAGGAGCTCTTAATGAAGCAGTTTCTTTTTCTATTAATTCACTAATTTTTACTTGTTGATCCAATGAAATAATTTGTGGATTTTGTTCAATGCCATTCATTACATCTACCAACAAAATATTTTTTGTTGTAACAATTGTATCGTTAATGCTAATGGTAGAATCTGGATTTAAGTTCAACAAATTCAATAAATCTGTTTTGGTTTGTTGTACAATTAATTGCTGTGCTTGCAAATCTTGTTGTCTAGTATTTAAAGCAATTTGCGTTTGAAATAAATCGGCATTGTTGGCTAAGCCAATGTTTTGTTTTACTTGAACAAGTTCTAATTGTTTTTGACTCAACTCAATACTTTGTTGTAATGTTTTAATGTATCCTTGTTGCCTTACAACATCGTAATATTTTACCATTACTGCTGCAATGGTATTTTGAATTTGAGCATTTAATAACTGTTCACTTTGTAATTGCAATTGCTCCAACCTTTTTTTTGTTGCAACAACTCTATACCCATTATACAACAACATACTACCACTAACATTGGCACTTAAGTTATTACTAGTAGCACCGTTTCGTGAAATTTCTACACCAGTATTTAATTTTTGATTGATGTTTACAACACTTTCTTGATCACTTGCTGATGCTGTAACTGTTGGCAAACCTCCAGCCATACCAATGTGGTTGTTGATGGTATTTATTTCAACATTATTTTTTGCAATTTGAATGTCAAAACTATTTTTTAATGCAACATTAATAGCATCTTGTAAAGTAAGTTGTTGAGCAAAGCCTTTGCAACTTAAAAGAATACATATAAATACTAATTTCTTCATTTTTTATTTTTTACATAACAACAGAAACAATGAATTATTTAATAAAAAATTATTCTGTAATATTTGTTTGTTTGGCTTCATGTTTACCACTAATAAAAGTATACACTGCAGGTATTACAAACAAGGTAAGAATTAGTGAAAACATAATTCCACCAACAATTACAATACCTAAAGGAATACGACTTGTACTTGCTGCACCTAAGCTTAATGCAATGGGTAATGCACCCAATGCTGTGGCTAAACTTGTCATTAAAATTGGTCGTAATCTTTGTTGTGCTGCTACCAATACAGCCTCTCTTTTAGGCATCCCAAATTCTCTTTTTTGGTTGGCAAATTCTACAATTAAAATCCCATTTTTAGTTACTAAGCCAATGAGCATAATCATACCAATTTGAGAAAATATATTAATGGTTTGATCGAATATATACAAGCTTAACAATGCACCTGCTAATGCCAATGGTACAGTAATCATAATGGTTAATGGATCTCTAAAACTTTCGAACTGAGCAGCCAATACCAAATAAATTAATATCAATGCCAATCCAAATGCAAAGGATGTATTGCTTCCGCTTTCTTCAAAATCTCTTGACGGGCCTCCTAGTGCTGTTTGAAAACTTTCGTCTAACAGTTTATCACCAATTGCTTTCATGGCTTTAACTCCATCACCAATCGTTTTGCCTTCTGCCAGTGAAGCAGAAATGGTTGCAGCTTTAAAACGATTGTAATGAT
>JAGOUF010000280.1 GCA_018061385.1 Chitinophagaceae bacterium
TTTTTTTGTAAAATTGTTTTAACAATTCCAATTAACCCAACATTAGAGTTTTTATATTTGAGCTATGAGATGGATATTATTATTGCTAGCAATGCCTTTTGTGCAAACAAAACTATATAGTCAAAATAAAATGAAACATTTATACAATGTTCAAAAAAATACTTTTTTAGATAGCTTGTTAAATAAGAATGAACAATTAAAGCCATTGTTATCAAGAGCAAAAGAACTGAACATTCAAATTATTTATACTCGTATAGATAGGGATGAAAACAATATACCCACGTTTACAGATTATACCTATCAATTAAACCACAATTACTTTTATCCTGCAAGTACAGTTAAAATGCCAATTGCTTTTTTGGCATTAGAGAAATTGCAAGAATTGAGCAAAAATGGAATTGATAAAAGCACTACCATGATAACTGATAGTAGTTATCCAAAGCAAACAATGGTATTAACACATCCGTCAGCTCAAAATGGCAATCCAACAATTGAACATTACATAAAGCAAATTTTTTTAGTAAGCGACAACAATGCGTTTAATAGATTATATGAATTTCTGGGACAAGAATACATTCAAAAAGCATTTGCTAAAAAAGGATATAAAGATGTAGCCATTAGGCACAGATTGGAAACCATTTTAAACGAAGAACAAAACAAAGCTACCAATGCAATTAGTTTTTTAGATACAAGTGGCAAACTGTTGTACCAACAGCCAGCCCAATATAGTAAAGCCAAGTTTCCAAATTATACCACTTTATTGGGTAAAGGATATTATAAAGGCAATCAACTAATTAACGAGCCATTTAACTTTTCTATTAAGAACAGAATTTATTTAGAAGATTTACATAGCATGTTGCGTTCTGTAATTTTTGCTGAACAAATGCCTGCAAAACAACGTTTCAATATTACAGAAGTCGATAGAGATTTTTTATTGCATTGGATGAGTGCACACCCAAAAGAAAGTACATATCCATACTACGATAGTGTTGCTTATTGGGATAATTATTGTAAATTTTTATTGTTCGGTTCAAATAAAAAATCGCCACCACCCAATATTCGGGTTTTTAATAAAGTTGGCGATGCATATGGTTTTATGTTGGATGTGGCTTATATTATTGACACTGAAAATAAGGTTGAATTTATGTTGAGTGCAACCATTAGTTGTAATACAGATGGTATTTATAACGATGATAAATATGAATACGATACCATTGGTTTTCCCTTTATGAAGAATTTAGGCGAAAGTATTTATCAGTACGAATTAAAACGAACTAAAAAGCATTTACCCGATTTAACAAAGTTTACACTTAACTACTAATATCTTCAATTAAATATTGATGAAAAAATTAGGTTAAATAAATTTTAATATGAAAAAATATATTGGTTTTGTAGTAATTTCTTTTACGTTTTGTATTGCCTGTACAAGAGATTATAGCAACTCACCAAAGGCTCAATTAAAATTAATTAATGGTTCTATTAATGCACCCAAAGTTGAACTGTATGGCGATGGGGCTTTATTAACAACAGATGTTGCTTATCCTGAAGTAAGCAATTATATGTTCTTAAATCCGGGTAAACCAAATATTAAACTTACAGCAACCGATGGTCCTTTTCCTGGATTAACCATTGCAAATGGCAGTTTTACCATGGATGCCTATAATAATTATAGCATGATTATTACAGATTCTTTGGCAAAGCTTAAAGTGAGTTTTGTAAAAGATGATATTGCAACAGCACCAGATGGAAAAAGTAGTATTCGTTTTTTTCATTTAGCTCAAAATACTGGTACGGTAAACCTATATTTTAACAATATTAAAATAGATAGCAACCGTGTATTTAACGATCAAGGAAACAATGCAAACTTTGTAAAATTCAACAACCAAAATTCAGCAACTGTAAATGTTGATGTAAGAGATAGTGTAGGCAATACAATTACTACATTAAGCAACTTTGATTTTCAATCAACAAAAATTTATACCCTAGTTTTAAAAGGTTCTCCATTGGCTTTACCCAATACACCACAAAGCTTGGGCATTTCTGTACTACGTTACAACTAACATTTGTTAGCGATTTTTTTAATTTTTATTTTTTAAAAATCTTTTTTTCGGGGGTAATTTTTCTTGAAGGCTTATCTTTAGCACTTTAAGAAATTTATTTAACAACCGATTTTAATTATCATGCAACTTTCTTCACTACTCAACAAATTTAACGAGCCTGAAACATTAAAAATGGCCAAGCTTGGCCGTGAACTTAGAGCTCAAGGAATTGATGTAATTGACCTTAGTTTAGGTGAACCAGATTTTGATACACCGCAACATATTAAAGATGCTGCTATTAAAGCCATCAACGATAATTGGAGCCATTACACACCCGTTGCTGGTTTCTTAGATTTACGTGAAGCCGTTTGTACAAAACTTAAAAGAGACAACGAATTAGAATATTTGCCAGAAAATATTGTAACATCTACAGGTGCAAAACAAAGTTTAGCAAATGCAATGTTGGCATTGGTAGAAGCAGGCGATGAAGTAATTATTCCAACACCATTTTGGGTAACGTATAGCGAATTGGTGAAAATTACCGGTGGTACAGTTGTGCAAGTACAAACTTCGGCAGAAAGTGGTTTTAAAATTTCTCCAGCTCAATTAGAAGCTGCAATTACACCTGCTACTAAACTATTTTTATTTTCTTCTCCTTGCAATCCAAGTGGAACTTTTTATAGCAAAGATGAATTGGCTGCATTGGCAGAAGTATTTAGAAAGTATCCAAATATTTTTATTATTTCAGATGAAATATATGAGTACATCAACTTTGTTGGAAAACATGAAAGTATTGCTCAGTTCAGCGATTTAAAAGAACGTGTAATTATTGTAAATGGTTTAAGTAAAGGCTTTGCAATGACTGGTTGGCGTTTGGGTTATACTGCATCTAGCGTTGTGCTTGCAAAAGCAATGGAAAAATTACAAGGACAATTTACAAGTGGCACTTGTTCAATTACCCAAAAAGCAGCAGTAGTTGCATTAACAACAGACTTGCGTCCATCTATTGAAATGACAAAAGAGTTTACTAAAAGAAGAGCAAGGGTATTAGATATTGTTAACAACATTACTGGCTTTAAAACTGTTGCACCTGATGGAGCATTTTATATTTTTCCTGATGTAAGTTATTACTATGGAAAAACCAATGGAACAACAACCATTACAAATGCTTCAGATTTTTGTATGTACTTATTAAATACAGCACATGTAAGCAGTGTAATGGGCGATGCTTTTGGAGAACCTCAATGTGTTCGTTTTTCTTTTGCCAACAGCATAGAAAATATAGAAAAAGCTTGGGTGCGTATTCAAGATGCATTGAGCAAATTAAAATAGTTAAAGATTGTTCAGCATTGAATAAAAGTACAAGTGAGTGACACAACTGCAGCTGATAGTAGTACCACTTTATTAAAATAAGCAACAATAAAAGCAACCATTGGTTGCTTTTATTGTTTACACAACATGCACAAAGGCAATAAAAAATATTTACCTCAAAAACTGTGTGTGGTATGTAATAAACCTTTTACATGGCGAAAAAAATGGGAAAAAAATTGGAATGGAATAAAATATTGTAGCCAAAAATGTAGAAACAACGGCTCAGCCACTATTAAAATATAACAGGTTGTACAATTTATATTATAGAACAATTATCTTAGTGGCTTATGGCACCTGTAAGGCACATTGATAAAACAGCAGACGACCAAACTTTAATGGTTGCTTTTCAACAAACGCTCGATCAAAATGCGTTGGCAATTCTTTATTTACGCTACAACGATTTAGTTTTTGGTACTTGTATGAAGTATTTTAAAAATGAAGAAGTAAGTAGAGATGCTGTGATGAATATTTACCAAGAATTGGTACAAAAGCTCCCAAACCATACCGTAGAAAATTTTAAAAGTTGGTTATATGTGGTTACTAAAAATCACTGTTTAATGCAATTGAGAAAAGACAAAAAAACAGTTACTGTAGAATTTGATGGTCAATTTATGCAATTGGAAGACTTTCAGCATCTTGACCATGTACTTGAAAAAGAACAAAATTTACAAAGTCTGGAAAATTGTATTGAAGAACTAAATACCGATCAGAAAAAAAGCATTCAGTTGTTTTATTTAGAAAATAAATGTTACAACGAAAT
>JAGOUF010000281.1 GCA_018061385.1 Chitinophagaceae bacterium
CCTGCAAATGCAGCTATAGACAATAAAGCATTGGCATTGGGTATAGTTGATGATGTGAATGATGTTGTAAGAAGTACTACAACACCAGATATTGGTGCTTACGAGTTTACAGCTCCTGGCTGTATTGCTCCTCCAGAAAAAGGTATAACACAAGTTTCTCCAACAAATACTTGTCAAGGTACCAACATCAATTTAAACGTAGCTATTGGTCCTTATGGTGCTAACCAAACATTCCAATGGCAAGCTTCAACAACAATTGGAGGTGTTTATGGCAATGTTGGCAACCCTAAATTAACACCAGATACTACCATTATTGCTGGTGTAACAAATTACTACCGTTGTGCAATTACGTGTGGTGGTATTACAGTATATACAGATACAGTATTGGTTAATGTAACTCCATCGTTACCAACTGGTACATATACAATAAATGCAGGTGCTCCTATTTCTTATGTTCCTGGCACTGCAGGTGGTAATTTCCAAACTTTTGGTGCAACAAAAACTGCTATGGTTTGTGGTATTACTGGTGCTGTAACATTTAACGTTGTAGCAAACAGCGGCCCTTACAATGAGCAATTTATTTTAGACAGTATTGCAGGTACATCAATTGTAAATACAATAACTTACAATGGAACTGGTAATACGATAGCGTTTAGTTCTACAAATTCAAATGAAAGAGCCGTAATAAAATTAAACGGTGCAGATTATATAACTTTTGATAGTTTAACAATTGATTCAAGAGGTGCTGGAACATTTGGATATGGTGTTCAGTTAATTAACAATGCCGATACAAATACAGTTAGAAAATCTACCATTTTAGTATCAGAAACATCAACATCTGCAAACTTTGCAGGTATTGTAATAAATGCAGTAGCTGCTGGAACAATAGGTTTAGGCAATACTTGGTGCGATGGAAATAAGTTTGATAACAATACCATTAGTGGTGGTTTCTATGGTGCAACTTTGGTAGGTAGTTCAACTCAGCTTATTACAAGCAACAGCTTTACCAACAACAGCTTTACCAACTTCTATAATTATGGTTTGTATATAGCGGGAACTACAAAAACTTTAATTGAAGGCAACACATTCTCTCGTCCAACTAGAACTTTAGTAACATCGGGTTACGGTATTTTCTTAACCCAAGCTCCAAGTAACGGAATGGTAATTTCTAAAAATAGAATTACCAATTTATATGGAGGATTACCAACAGCAACTTTGCCTTCTTATGGTATTTATCACAATAGTGTAAATGCAACTGTTGGAAATGAAAACTTAGTGAGCAACAACTTAATTTATTCTTTAAATGGAAATGGAGCTTCTTATGGTATTTACAATTCTTCTTCTGCAGGAGTAAATTATTACCACAACACTATAGCGTTAGATGATGTTGCAAGTGTTGCAAACGGTGCAACTGTTGGATTCTATCAAACAGGTGCTGCAACAGGATTACAATTTATTAATAACAATATTTATATTAGTAGAAGTGGTTTAGCTGCAAAACATGGTTTATTCTTTGCCACAACTACAAGTGATATTACATCAAATTATAATGATGTTTATATTAATGCAACTGGTACAAACAATAAGTTTGGCCGTTTAGGTTCTACAGATTATACTACATTGGCTGCATGGCAAGCAGGTACAAGTAAAGATGCCAATTCATTTAATACAGATCCAATTTTTGTAAATCCAACAACTGGCGATTATAAACCACAAGCGTTATCAATTGATAACAAAGGAAATAATGTAAATATTAATACAGATATTTTAGGTGCAACAAGAAGTACAACTACACCAGATATTGGAGCTTATGAGTTTTCGCCAGCACCTTGTCCTGCAGTTTTAAATGCAGGTACTGCAACTGTTACACCAGCAGCAGGATTGTGTTTAGAGCAACCAATACGTTTAGATTTAACTGGATTTAGTGCATTGGGTTCATTAACTTTCCAATGGCAACAATCTGCTGATGGATTAACCAATTGGAACAATATTGGTCCATTGTTGTACACACCACCATTTGATACATTAACCAACGTTAAAAATTATTATCGTTGTATAGTATCTTGTTTATCATCAAGTGCATTTTCAACAGTAGTACAAATGAATTTGAATGCAATTTTACCGGGTGGTACATACACAATTGATGCAACACAACCAACAAACTGGCCTTCGCCAAACCCTGGTCCAAATGCCAACTTCCAAACTTTCCAAGAAGCAGTTTCTGCAATGTCTTGTGGTATTCAAAGCTCGGTAGTATTTAATGTAAAACCTGGTACATATAATGAACAAATTAGAATTCCTTATGTACCTGGTACTTCACCAACTGTAACAGCAACATTTAAAGCTGAAAATGGCAATGCTGCTTCGGCAGAACTTACTTATGCTTCTACACTATCAAACTTCAATTATACTTTGAAGCTTGATAGTACCAAGTACATATACTTTAGAAATTTAACCATCAGTTCAACTGGAACTAGTTTTGGTAGAGTTGTTGAATTTGGAGGCACATCGGCATTTGATAGTTTAACAACTTGTATTATCAATGCTCCTGTTGTTGCAAATACTTCAGCAAATTTTGCAGCGGTATATGCTTTCTCATTTAAAGGAAATGATATAGTTGTAAAAGGAAATACAATTAACAACGGGTCTACTGGTATTTACTTTTCTGGCTTTTCAACAGCAATAAGAACAAGTAGAATTGCAATTGATAGCAATACAATAAATGGCAGTTATCAGTATGGTATTTATAACAATTTTACAGAGGCCATAAAATTGAATAACAATACAGTAAATGTTAGTGCTCCTACGTTCTCATCTTCTTATGGTATTTATACAACAGCTGCGGATTCTTTATATCAGGTAACCAACAATAAAGTTCGAATTGCAAATACTGTAGGTACTCAATATGGTATTTATATAAATGCAAGTACGGGAACTGCAACAAATAGAGGAAAATTGTTGAACAATGATGTGGTTGCTGGAACTGGTAATACAAGCAACATTTATGGTTTGTATGTTACTGCTTCACCATTTATAGACGTATTCAATAATACAGTAGCTGTAAATACTTCAGGAGCTTCATCTTTTGGTATTTACTGTAACAATTCTGCTAACGGAAATTATTACAACAATTCTGTAAATAGTATTGCAACATCTGCTACCAATAACTTTGCAGCTTATTTCTTAAATACTTCTGCAACTAGCATTATAGCAATCAACAATATTTTCTCACATAAGGCTGGTGGAAGAGCCATGTATATTGGCAACTCATCAAATATTAGCAGTAATTACAACATGTTGTATACTACTGGTTCAGTATTAATTAATAGAACTAGTCCTACATCGGCAACTTATCCTACTTTAGGAAGTTGGGTAACCGCTACTTTGTTAGACAGATTTTCGATTGGCATGAATCCAGCATTTGTAAATGATAGCAGTTTAATGCCAGATTTAAACAATGGCGATGTTTGGGCTATTCATGGTCGTGGTGTTCAAATTGAAGAAAACAATATCGATCACAATGGCAATAGCCGTCCAACAACATTAATTGCAGGTGTGCCAGATTTAGGAGCTTATGAGTTTTATCCAATTGCACAACCAAGTGTATTGTTGGCAACTCCTGCAACTCCAGTTGCAAATGGTACGCAAGCATTTAGTTTTGGTACAGATACTGTAATGAGAATTAAGTGGAAAGCAACTCCACCTCCAAGCATAGAAATGAGGCGTTTTTCGGGTGTAGTACCAAATGGTATTGCAGCTGCTAATTTAGATTCTATGTATTTCTACAATAAAGTAGATATACCTGGTGGAGGTGTTTATAGTTACGATGCAGAAATGTATTATATAGATAGCTGGTTAGGATCTATACCACAACCAAGTCAACTTGGTTTAGGAAAAACAACAGCTAACAATACTTGGGTTATTGGAAGCACTAGTAGAAATGAATTGGCCAAACGTAGAATTTATCAGTCAGATGTAAACTTCTTAGGTAGATTCACTGGTTTAATCAACCCTTATGCACCACCAATTGTACCAGATAGAGATAGCTCTAATAGAGGTAAGCGTTTCTACTTTGCGTATGCAATTAATCAGTTAAATGCTGGATCAACTCAAGAAATGGTGATTTATTTAAGTACTGGGAATGAGCCTGCAAATGT
>JAGOUF010000282.1 GCA_018061385.1 Chitinophagaceae bacterium
AACTTAAAATGATCTAATGGATGTCCACTTAAGAAGATGCCTGTTACATCTTTTTCATGCTCTAGCTTTTCTGTTAACGTCCAGGGTTCGCAGATGGGAATTTTAGGTGGTTGAATTTCCATTACTTCACCTAAATCGCCAAACAACGTGTTGGTTGTGCCTGTAGTTAGAGAATCTTTGGTTTGACCATAGCCAATAATTTTTTCAATTCCAGATGAACGATCTCCGTCAGGTATATGAAAATATTGGGCTCTATGAAATTGAGGAAAACAATCAAACGCACCAGCATAAGCCAAACATTCTATTGATTTTTTATTGACTGCTTTTTGATTAACTCTTGTAATAAATTCAAACACATTTTTAAAAACACCGTTTTTATTTCTTTCAATAATAATGTTTTCAATTGCATTTTCTCCAACGCCTTTTAAACCACCCATTCCAAATCGAATTTCACCTTTTTTGTTGGGTGCAAAACCTTTAATACTTTCATTAATATCTGGACCTAAAACTGTTATGCCCATACGTTTGCACTCATCCATAAAGAAGGTAATTTTTTCAATACTTCCTGCATGGTTTAATACTGCACTCATGTATTCACTAGGGTAGTGGGCTTTTAAATAAGCTGTTTGATAAGCAACTAAAGCATAGCAAGTAGAGTGAGATTTATTGAAGGCATATTGTGCAAAAGCTTCCCAATCGGTCCAAACTTTTTCTAGTTTTTCTGGTGGATGATTTTTTGCAACGCCACCATCAATAAACTTACTCTTCATTTTGTCGAGCGTTTGTCTATCTTTTTTACCCATGGCTTTTCTAAGAAAATCAGCATCGCCTTTTGTAAAGCCACCAATACTTTGACTAAGCTGCATCACTTGTTCTTGATAAACAGTAATGCCATAAGTATCTTCCAAAAATTCTTTCATTTCTGGCACATCATACACAATTTCTTCTTTGCCATGTTTACGTGCAATAAAGTTTGGAATATAAGCCATTGGACCCGGCCTATACAATGCATTCATAGCTATTAAATCTGCAAATTTATCGGGCTTTAGTTCTCGTAAATGTTTTTGCATGCCCACACTCTCAAACTGAAAGGTACCATTGGTTTCGCCTTTTTGGTATAGTTGAAAAGTTATTTCATCATTTAATGGCAATTCATCTAAATCTATAATTACTCCATGATTTTGTTTAATTAATTCAAGTGCAGTTTTTTGAATAGACAATGTTTTTAAGCCCAAAAAATCCATCTTAATTACACCAGCTTCTTCAATGGTGCTTCCTTCAATTTGTGTAACCCACAAATCAGAATCTTTGGCTGTAGCAACAGGAATTAATTCAGTTAAATCTTTTGGGGCAATAATAATTCCAGCAGCATGTAAGCCAGTATTCCGAACACTGCCTTCTAAACGTTCTGCTTCTTTTAAAACCTTTGTTCTTAAATCGTTGGTTTCAAGGTTGTAGATTTCTCTTAAACGCCTTGCATTTTCTATATCTTCTTGTGGATAGCCTTTTTCTTCTAAACTTTTTTCTCCTTCTTTAATTGTAAGAGGAGCATGCAAAGTTTCGCCCAATTTTGTTCCAGGTTTTTCACTTACTAACTTTGCTAAAGCATTGCTTTCTGGTAAGGGTAAATCCATTACACGAGCCACATCTTTAATGCTACTTTTTGCAGCCATTGTACCAAAAGTTACAATTTGTGCTACTTGGCTTTTAGAATATTTTTGTACTACATAATCAATTACTTTTTGTCTTCCTTCATCATCAAAATCTGTATCAATATCGGGCATGCTCTTTCTGTCTGGATTCAAGAATCTTTCAAAAAGTAAATTGTATTTAATGGGATCAATATTTGTAATGCCAATACAATAAGCAACTACTGAACCAGCAGCTGACCCACGTCCTGGACCAACAAAAACACCCATATCTCTACCAGCTTTTATGAAGTCGCTTACAATTAAAAAGTAACCAGCAAAGCCCATTGTTTTAATGGTGAAGAGTTCAAAATCTATTCTTTCTCTAGTACTTTCTTCAATTTCTCCATAGCGTTTTTTTGCACCTTCATAAGTAAGATATTTTAAAAATTCCCACTGGTTATTTACATCAGGTTTAATAATGTCTTTTCCAATTACTTCATCCGAAAAATGTAGTTGAAATTCTTTTGGAATGGGGAATGCAGGTAATAAAATATCCTTTTTTAAATTCAATATTTCAACCTTATCTACAATTTCATTGGTGTTGTCAATACTTTCAGGAATATCACTAAACAACTTTTTCATTTCCTCCGTTGTTTTCAAATAAAATTGATCGTTTGGAAATTTAAATCGTTTGTTTTTTATTTGAGCATCATCGTTTACAATGTCATCAAAACCAGGTGTGGCTTGCTTTTCACCAGTATTAATGCACAATAAAATATCGTGTGCATTGTAGTCGTCTTTATCTGTATAATGGCTATCATTTGTAGCAATAACTTTAACGTTATGCTTCTTAGCAAACCTTAACAATGTTTCGTTTATTTTAATTTGTTCGGCAATATTGTGACGTTGAATTTCTATATAATAATCTTTGCCAAACATATTTAACCACCACTTAAATTCGGCTTCTGCATTTTCTTCAGTATCGTGTAAAATAGTTTGTGGCACATATGCACCAATGCAACAAGTTGTAGCAACTAAACCTTCATGGTATTGTTCAATGAGATCCTTATCAATACGTGGATATTTGCTATACATTCCTTCAATATAACCTAAGGATGTAAGCTTAATTAAATTCTGATATCCAATTTTATTTTTTGCTAACAATACTTGATGATAACGACGATCTTTTTCACCTTTTGTAAATGCTTTTGCATGTCTATCTTTTACAACATAAAATTCACAACCAACAATTGGTTTTACAATGGGTTCAAGAATATCTTTTCCATTGGCATCGGTGCCAACAATTTTTGTTTTTTTCCAAGCTTGTGCAACAAATTCAAAAGCACCAAACATGTTGCCATGATCGGTTATAGCCAAAGCTGGCATATTATCTCTCATTGCTTTTTGGTACAAGCTACTAATAGATGCTGCACCATCTAACAATGAATATTGTGTATGAACGTGGAGGTGGGAAAAGGGGGTCATTTGAGTTAAGAATTAGAAATTAAGAATTAGGAATTAGGGATATTTACTTCTTCTTAAACGTAAATACTCTTATATTTCCTCCAATATAATTGCAAACCCATGCTTCAAGCTTTGCGTCATCTTCATAAATATCTACACCAACTGGTTTGCCTTTACATTCTAAAGAATACAATTGTGTAAAGCTGTTGTTGTTAATTTTAAATACATCAACGGTATTGCCACTATAACATGTTACAAACAAAAACTGTTGATTTTTACTCAGCATTATTGTTCGTGGTTGAGCATTTGTTTTTGCAGAAAAAAGCGTTTCTCCTGTTGATGGATTTATACAAGCTATTTTCCCTAAACTATTGTAGCTAACAAATATTCTTTGTTGATTGTCCATTACAATATGCCTTGGTGTAGAGGCTACTTTTAACTCTTTTTCAATTTTCCAAGTATTGTTGTTTACAACGCTAATGGTTTTACCACCCATAATAGCAATATAAGACTTTTGATTTACGTCATCCACTACAATGCCTCTTGGAATTGCAGATACAGGAATTGTAGCAATTACTTTTCCATAAGGAATAACATCATTGGTTGCTATAACACTTACATTGTTGCTATGCCAATTGCTCACCAAAACATATTTACTATCGGCAGTTTTGGCAATTACTTTTGGGGTTTTACCTGTTTTAATAAATGGAACAAAAGCAGAATCTATAGTTTCATTTATTTTATCTTTTATATAAATTTTCTTTGGCAAAAAATCTGCAGAAACTTTTTGTTTTAGTTGCTTTAAATGTATAGGAACAACTCCGTGAGCATTGTGTAAAGAAACCCATAAGATTTCATCGTTATTGCTAAAACAAGCTTCTACTGGTTTTTCTTCAAATGATGGAATTGATTTATGCAAAGCATAATCCCAACCTGTAGCTTTTGTAGGTTTAAATTTTATAATTCGGGTATTCTTTCTAGTTTTTTCATCAAATTCATAAATACTCATCCCTTCTAAATTCATGGCATATAAAGTAGTACCTGAATGATTAAAAATTAC
>JAGOUF010000283.1 GCA_018061385.1 Chitinophagaceae bacterium
GAAAAGAAACCATTCATGTTGTGCAAGTAGTTTTAAATGATACAGATAAAGGCACAGAAAATCAAATTTTTGCAGTAGAACTGTTAGATAACATTCTTGAACCCGTATTAAAAGAAATGGTAATACCAATATTTGAACCCATACCGCAACAAATGAGATGGACAAAATTGGGGAAACAATTCTTTATTTATCATTTATCTGCTACCGATAGATTAAAAGAAATTTTATTTAAGAATTTTAAATTAATTGATATAACGATTAAGCAAGCAGCATTAAAAAATTATTATACAATTACAAAAGATCAAAGTGCACTTAAAGCTTTTTCTGCTAGTAATATTGAAGCTTTGTATAATGATGCCAATCACTTATTAAATGAAGTATTTATAAATACTAGTACTTTTAAAAATGATATTATTCGTCAACTTCAGCTAAACAATTATTTTAAAGAAGATGTTGTTGAACACTTTTCTAGATATGGCATTGTGGTAGAACAAAAACATAAACAAATTGTACAAAACAATACTACGTTTAATAAAAAAGTATTTGAACATGTTATTCAACTTCCTGCAAGTAATCATCACAAAATTGATTTAGATGTAGTTGGGTTGGGTCTTTTGTTTAAATTAAATTATAACGATTCGTTTCAATAAGAGGTTGCAATACGTTTACTTTAACATATATGCAGCAAATTATATAAAATTGCTTTTTTTCATACACTGAACTATTATCTTTACTTTAAAATAAATTATCATGATAGAAACAATTTTACTACCAACCGACTTTTCGGAAACTGCTACTAATGCAGGTTTGTATGCTGTAGAACTTGCTTTTCAAATTGGAGCAAAAAAAGTCGTGGTGTATCATACGTATGAAGTTTCTACTACCTTAAGTTCATTAGACGATAGCACAAGTAACCAAATTGTTGCAAGTGAACTTTCTAGACAAAAAAGTATAGCTAAATTACATGAGTTTACTGCTATGCTTACCTCTAAGGTAATAGGTAATGTAGAAATTGAAGGATATCATAGTTTTGCAGAATTGCCAGATGCTATAATGAATTTAACAGAAACAACAGGGGCTCAATTAATTGTTATGGGAATTACTGGAGGTGGAGCAGTTAAGGAAGCATTTGTAAGTAGTAATTCAGTGAAATTAGCTAGAAAAAGCCCTATACCTGTATTAATTGTTCCCACAGCTTCAAACTTTAAACGTATTAAAGAAGTTGTTTTGGTAAGCGATTTTAAAGATGTTGCTACAACTACACCAGTACAAGAAATTAAGAATATGCTAACAGCAACTGGTGCACACTTTTATATTGTTCATGTAACTTCAAATGCTACAGAAGCTTCTAATTCTGCTGAGAAAGCAACACTAGAAGAAATGTTTAAAGAGTTTCGTCCAACGTTTCATTACGAAACCAATTCAAACTTTAGTGATGCTGTAGATAGTTTTGTTGTAAATCATAAGATAGATTTAGTAGTTGTAGTTCCTAAAAAACAAGGTGTATTTGATCATTTGTTTGGAGTAAATCATACTAAAACATTGGCATTTAGAAGCCAAATTCCATTATTAGCAGTTCAGCATACTGAAGCATAAAAAGAAAGGCTGCTATTTTAATAGCAGCCTTTCTTTTTATAAGAAATTTTTTAAAACCCTTTCTTAGCAACACCATCAGCTATTGCTTGTAAGGCTTTGGCTTCGCCTAAAATAGCAGCCATTTTATTGCCTTTACCATCGTGCCCAGCAGCCATATAGCCACCTCTAGCAGTTTTAGTAACTACAGCATCTTGCATAGGAACATTCTTTTCTTTTGTTTTAAGGCAATATGCTTTAATCATTTTGCTTGTGTCCATGAGCTTTGAATTTTTTGGTTTAGTAAATTAATAGTAAGTAGGGCACAAGCTACTGCTTTTTGCCGATATATTAAACTAAGTTGATAAATAGCTAGTATTTTTCTTAAAACCTAGTTTTTTCTAATATTTGTATCTAAATAATGTAACCATAAAAAGAACTGCCCCAAAAATTAATTTGGGGCAGTTCTTTTTATCAGATATTGTTTTATTTTCCTAAATGAATTTGGAAACCTGCACCTACACCAAATACAGAGTATCCTGTTTGAGTACTAAAATTAGCTGCAATTTCCAACGCAATACTTTTGTTTAAAAAGAGAGCATAACCACCTCTTACTTGCAACGCTGTAGATGTACTACCTCCACCAGAACCACCTCCAAAACCAACACCTAATTGTGCAAATGGTTTTCCTTTTGTGTCTTTGCCAAAGTAGCCTTTAACAAAAGGAGCTATTGACCAAGCATTATATCCATTACCACTCTGAAAATCTAACATACCGCCAACGGCAAAATTTTCTGCGAAAAAATAACCAATGTTTGGCGACAAGCTAAAAACAGAAGAAGATCCACCGCCAGAAACAGAAGTGGAAGAAAAACCAACGCCACCACCAAGTAATAATGTTGATTTCTCTGTTTGTGCATTAGCTGTAAATGCGATTACTGTAACTAAAAAAATTGCAAGGATTTTTTTCATGATTTATTTTTTTTAATTAATAATACTGCAATATACATGTAATAAAAGAATAACGTATGCAGTAATTATAATTTGTTAGGTAGCATAAATTTTACTAACAATGGAACTTTGACTAAAAAAAGTGAGATTAAAAATTAACCTCACTTTTTTAATAGTATAATATGTTATTATATATTTTAATATAGATTAAAAACCATAGAAGAACTTAAATCCAATGAAACTACTTGTAGATCCTGAAGTCGAAATACCATTATAGCTACCAATCAATTGGCTTTTGCCAAAGCTGTAACCCACTTGTGGGCTATAAGCAAAACCACCAGATGATGATCCACTACCAGAAAAGCTACCATAACCAATACCAGCACCAAACGAAAGTCCATTAGAAACATAGCGTCCACCAACTAAAATTGGTAAAAAACCTACACTTCCAGATCCTGCACCTTTTCCAGAAAAAGAAGAGTACCCTACTTGAGCAAATCCTTCAAAGTTTGTAGATGCTTCATAAGTTAACTGTAACTCGGCACCATAACCCAAATTGCTATACAGCCCAAAATCGCCAATTGGTAATGATAAAACAGGTCCAGCTCCAAAAGTTACTTTTCCACCGCACCAGATGTTTTTGATTGAGCATTTGCCATTGAAAATGAAACAAACGCTAAAGCTGCTAAGAATAATTTTCTCATGATTTGTTTTTTAAAAGTTATTAATACTGCAAAATAATGATAAAAGTAAATATAGCATATACCCAAAAAACGGTATTTTTTATAAAAAAAGCCACTTTTTGACTAATCAAAAAGTGGCTTTTTTTTATTTAAAATTGATTATATCTAAATCTATACATCAATCTTTGCATATTTGGCATGTGTTTCAATAAATTCTCTTCTTGGGGCAACTTCATCGCCCATTAGCATACTAAACACTCTATCTGCTTCTGCAGCACTTTCAATGGTTACTCTTTTTAATATTCTACGTGCTGGATCCATGGTGGTTTCCCATAATTGATCAGCATTCATTTCTCCCAAACCTTTGTATCGTTGCATGGTAACACTATCTTCTTTACCTCCTGCTCCTAATTTTACAAACAAAGCTTTTCGTTGCTCTTCATTGTAAGCGTATTCGGCTTCTTTTCCTCTTTTTACTAAGTATAATGGTGGTTGTGCTAAGTAAACATATCCTTGTTCTACCATTTCTTTCATGTAACGGAAAATAAATGTAAGAATTAATGTGGCAATATGACTTCCGTCAACATCGGCATCGGTCATAATTATTAATTTATGATATCTAAGCTTTACCATATTTAATGCTTTAGGATCTTCAGGTGTACCAACAGTTACGCCTAAAGCAGTGTACATATTTCTTATCTCTTCATTTTCATAGATCTTATGTTCCATTGCTTTTTCTACGTTCAATATTTTACCACGTAATGGTAAAATAGCTTGGTAGCTTCTATCTCGTCCTTGTTTTGCTGTACCGCCAGCCGAATCTCCTTCTACTAAATACAATTCACATTTTTCAGGATCACGTTCACTACAATCGGCCAATTTTCCTGGCAATCCACCACCACTTAATACAGTTTTACGTTGTACCAATTCTCTTGCTTTTTTAGCAG
>JAGOUF010000284.1 GCA_018061385.1 Chitinophagaceae bacterium
CATTTTATAAGGTGTAATGGGCGATGGAGTGATGATTCTTAATGAATCGGCTTGAGGTTCGTTCAACATTTTTTGAATACAAGTATCTATCATTCCTGTTAAACGAACTGGCGAAGTTGGCCTTAATTGTACCACATAATCTGGTATATAATTTTCAGTTTCTTTCAACCAGTTGAGTGCATGAGTAAATGTGTCGAAATCTGTTGTTAAGTCTTGTGCAAATTCTGTAGGACGTTTAAAAGGCACTTCGGCACCATATTGTTTTGCAACAGTTGCAATTGCGTCATCATCGGTAGTTACTATTGTTCTGGTAACCAAAGTTGATTCTTGTGCAGCCAAAATACTGTAAGCAATCAATGGGTGGTTGAGCAATGGACGAATATTTTTTCCTGGCAATCCTTTACTGCCTCCACGTGCAGGAATTATGGCTAAAATTTGCAAAGCTACTTATGAATTATAAAAGCTGAATAATATTTACTGTATAAGTTTACCCTGCCAAAGCAGGATTTATAAAGACACCACTACAGCATAAGATAATACTGTAGCTAGTAACAAAAATTATTGTTTTCGGTATTTTAGTTTATCTCTTTGTACTTTTTCTATACCCAATATTTCTGTTTGTTTGTAGGTTAATGCAGCATGTGTATTGTGTAAATCTCTTACCAATTTATGCAAGCCTGGCATTTCTAAAGATGCAGCATGATCGGTACCTTTCCAAGTTCTATCTTTTGTAAAATGTCTCTCAATCCAATTGCCACCCAATGCATAAGCAGCAATATCAATAGATATTCCAAGATGATGGCCAGAAAAACCAATATCTTTTACACGGCTTGCAAACTTATCTTTTATGCGTACAATTTCTAATAAACAAACATCATTAAAAGGAACAGGATAACCAGATGTGCAACTGTATAATACTAAACGATTTGCATTGCCAGTTTCTTCAAAAAAAGCAACAATTTTTTCTTCTTCATCTTGCGTTGTCATTCCAAAAGAAATATGTACTTCGCCTTTGTATTCATCTCTCAATACTTTTAGCATTTCGAAATGATTGTTACAAGCTGAAGGCACTTTAATTAAATCTGGATTTAAAGGAATAATTTCTTTGGCAGAAGTTACATCCCAAACTGAAGTGGAATAGCCAATTCCAATTGACTCGGCATAAGCTTTTAAATCGGCATGTTGTTGTGGTGTAAATTCTAAATATTCTCTATGAGCACCATAAGTTGCACCATAAGAATTGTAAGGAACGGGATGTGGTGTATTGTATTGATCTGGAGTTAGTAATTCTTTATTGTTTCTTTTTTGAAATTTTGCGTAATCGGCGCCGCAACTTTTAGACAATGCTATAAGTTCTTTTGCAATTTCCATGTCGCCCATATGATTGCATCCAATTTCTGATATTACTTTTGGTTTTGAATAGCTAACTGTTGCCATGATTGTAGTTTGATTGGTTAAACGAAAAAGTTTAGATTATATTTTATAGTACTTATTGAAGTACGAATTAAAAAATTGTGTACAGATTAATTTACATTCCATTTATGGTAAATAATGATGCCATTTTGCATGTCGGCATTAATTTTTCCTGTTCCAAAAAAATCGCCTTTTTCAACTTCAAGCTGAAAGGCACTTTCAAAATCGAACGTAACATCTTGGCCATATTTTAAAATAATATCCACCGAATAAGTTCCTTCTAATAAAGGCAAATTGGGAATAAAACAACCAATAAAACCTTCATTTTGTAACTGCATAATTCCGTTGAAGGAATTACGTGATAAGCAAGTAAACAATACCTGTTCTTGATTGTTTTTTATCTTCAAAATAACAATTGGATCTGGTCCTTTTTCAACTACTTTATACTGTAATCTAATTTCTAAATCCTTTCCGCTTTCTGCTATTTGTGTAATATTTCCTTCGTTATTTCTAAGTTCAATATTGGCAATAACAAACTGTTTATTGCCCTTTGCATTTTGAATATCAAAATTATTTTCTGATGTTATTGATGCTGCATTTTGTAAATAATAATCTACTACATCGTTTGGCAAACCTTCATAAATAATGGTTCCATGTTGTAATAAAATAGCTCTTGTACATAATTTTTTAACAGCCGCCATATCGTGACTTACAAACAAAACTGTTCTTCCTTGTTTGCCAGCAACTTCTTGCATTTTGCCCAAACACTTTTTTTGAAATTCAGCATCACCCACTGCCAACACTTCATCAATAATTAAAATTTCTGGATCTAGATGTGCAGCAACTGCAAATGCCAAACGCACTTTCATTCCACTACTGTAACGCTTTACAGGCGTTTCAATAAATTTTTCAATTCCCGAAAATTCTACAATGCTATCGTATCTTTCCTCTATTTCTTTTTTTGTTAGACCCAAGATTGTTCCATTCAAAAAAATGTTTTCTCTGCCGGTTAATTCAGGATTAAAGCCAGTGCCCACTTCTAATAAACTGGCTATTCTTCCATGTAATTCAATTCTGCCTTCTGTTGGTTCGGTAATACGAGAAAGCATTTTGAGTAAAGTACTTTTACCAGCTCCATTTTTTCCAATAATACCCAACACTTCACCTTGTTTTACATTAAACGAAATGTTTCTATTTGCCCAAAAAACATTACCCTCTTTTGCTTCAGCAGAAATATTTTTGAGCGATTTAATTTGGGTGAAATTTCTAAAAGGTGCAGTAATAGATTTTATTAAAGCCGATATTAAATTATCTTCTTTTTTTTGAGCAATGCCTATTCTGTAAGCTTTACCCAACTTATTTACAGCAATAGCAATTGAGTGTTGATTAAGCGACATCGGCAAAATGTTTTTCCATTTTTTTAAAATATAAAGCTCCTGTAATAAAAAGAAATATTGCTACAGTGCCACTAATTAATACCAACTCCCATGGGAATGAAGCGTTTTGCAAAAAGCTACTTCTAAATCCTTCAATACCGCCAACCATTGGATAAATTGCATACAAATGATAAGCAGTATCGCCCAATTGTTGATGCACTTTTGCAGCTGGATAAGCTACTGGTGCAACATACATTAACAATGGTAAAATAAAGCCAATTGCAAATCTAAAATCTCTATACTGCAATGCCAATGAAGAAAGCCAAAAACCCAACCCTGCAGATGTGATAATGATAATTAACAGCGGAATTGGAAAAAGTATCCAATTACTACCTGGTGTATATTGATAATACAACATTACGCCAATGAGTATAATTAACGATATAAAAAAATCGACCAACTTAGAAAAAATGGGTACCAACGGTATAATCATTCTAGGAAAATAAACTTTGGTAAAAATTGATGCAGTTGTAATTAAGCTGTTGGATGATGCTGTAAAAGTTGATGAAAAATATGTCCAAGGAATAACAGCTAAACAAGAAAATAAAGGGTAAGGCAATCCACTTACACCTGTTGATATTGCAGCTACTTTACCAAAAATTACACTAAACACCACTATTTGAAAAAGTGGATTTAGTATAGCCCAAAAAAATCCCAATACAGTTTGCTTATACATAACTGTTACATCTCGTAACACCATGTAATACAATAAATCTTTGTACCGCACAAACTCTTTAAAGTTAAATGCCGATTTTGTTTTACTTTCTATTATGGTTATGGGCAGTACTTTCATGTAATAACTTTTACTAAACTAAAACCGAATGTTGATTTGTAAGATAATGACGCAAGTCTTCTATCCTTCTTTCTATTTAAATATTTCTGTATTGATATTATAAATAGTTATCTTATTTGTATAAACTATCTATCTGCTTGATTAATCTTCTTTTACTAAAAAAACTTTTGATGACAATAAATTAAAAGTTATTGGTAACCTCAACTAATATAAAACATACTTAAAATAAACTTACATGAATAAACACATCGAATTATTTAAGCGAATAAACTTGATAATTATTGCTCTCGTATATTTTATTAAAGGGGATATTATTGCAATGATTATACTCTCTATGAATTAACAAATGCGTTACATTTTTTTGACTAAGCAGATTTGTTAAAGAATCGCTCCAATTTGATTGTTGCAATAATTGGTTTATTTTAATCCCTTTAATGAAGTTGTCTTCGCTTTCTTTTGTAATGAAATATTTGCTACTAGCTAAACATTGATGACCCCAAATAGC
>JAGOUF010000285.1 GCA_018061385.1 Chitinophagaceae bacterium
TAAGAGTTGTTGAAAACGAAGTACAGAAAAATAAGTTTTATAACATGAATTTAGAAATTGCAAAAGCCAATACTTTAACCAGTAATTGGACTTTAGTACATGTTATTGATGAGAATAGTCCATTGTATCAATTTACTAAAGAGGATATTGAAAACGCCAAAGCAGAAGTTCTAGTTTTTGTACAAGGATTTGATGAAAGCTTTGCAAACACTGTAATTTCTAGAAACTCGTATATAGCCGATGAGTTTGTTTTTGGTGCTAAGTTTTCGCCAATGTATCATGCTGACGAAATGAACAAAACCACTATTTTAGATATTGACAAACTACACGATTTTGAACCTGTACAATTGGCAGTTCAGTTTTAAATTATTGAATTCGTTTTGATAATTCATCATCAATTTTTCTAAATAAATGATATGGTTTATACACTCTCCAATTTTCTAGTTGCATTAATTCAATAAAATAATTTATTTTTTTTCTTTTAAAATCATACTGGGTTGCTTCAGGCATATTCAATGCTACAATCCACCCTTCTTCATCGGTAACTTGTTCAAACCATTCTTCATAATATTCTTTATCGCTACTATGAAAATTGAGTACATTTTCTGTAATCAAAATATACTTGAAAATTTTTTCTTGGAATAATTGGTCTATTACATCACGTTTCAATTGCATAATATCGTTTTCAATTGCATCATTCCACTCTCCTATTAATTCAATAATTGCAAAGTTCAATTCATAATCTACATAAATAATTTTCAGGTATAAAGTTCTGCTACCAAAATCGTCCCATTGAGGATGAATGTAATAATTGTATACCGTTTGTGTGAATTCAAATTCGCTATAAGTTCTTCTATAAAATGGGCTTTTTTTATCCTCATCGGCAATATAAATATGCCTCCAATTGTAAAATGGTTCTATATCGTGCATTGTAGTACAAAGGTGAATATTTTTTTTGAAAAAAATAAAAAATCACTCATGATTTAACTGCTTTTTTCTGTTTAAACATTCACTATAAGCACAGGAATATCTACACCATGTCTAACAGATTCAATGGTTTCTCCAAACAAATAATCTTTCAATCCAGAATGTCTATGAGCTCCCATAACCAACATATCGGCATTGGAGTTTTGTACCAATCTAATAATTTCTTTTACCCTACTTCTATAACCAACATAGCAAGTAACTGTGTAGCCCATTTGTTGTAGTTGTATGGCGTAACTGTCTAAACGTTCTTTGTCTGCTCGTGTTTCATCATCATCAACATCTTTTCCCAAATATTTAGCAGTTGCACTTTCGATTATATGAATTAAAACATATTGTACATTGTTGCTGCCTTGTGCTATTGCATGAGCAATTAATTTTTCATCGCCACTGCTAAAGTCTAATGCAATGGCAATTGTTTTAACAGGTTGCACTGAAAGGTTTACCAAAGCTTGTTCATTATTGTGAATACGAACAGAATTTTTACGCTTTCGTTTTTGTATAATTGGTAAAAAAGTCATCATACCAAATAACCAAATAAAAGCAATTGACAATAAAGCAATAATTATTCTAGGAATAATTGAATGATTGGTTTCAAAGAAAATAAGACTTTGGTCTATTACCATTTTTACATTTAATGTAACCAAGATAAAAGCAATTAACCAAGCTAAAATTTTAGTAATTGGTCGAATGGCAAATTTGCCCATTGTACTTTTATCGCTTACAAAATGTATTAAAGGAATTACAGCAAAAGCCAATTGAACACTTAGTATAACTTGGCTTAATACCAACAAAGTTTCAAGTTCACCTTCGCCATAAATTAGAATCACCAATACTGCTGGAACTATTGCAATTAAACGAGTAATTAACCTACGTAACAATGGATTTATTCTAATTTTCAAATAACCTTCCATTATTATTTGTCCTGCTAAAGTGCCGGTAACTGTACTACTTTGACCTGCAGCAATTAATGCTATTGCAAATAAAACTGGAGCAGCAGAACCCAGTAAAGGTTTTAACAATTGATGTGCATCTTCAATTTTTGCAACATGTGTATTACCGGTATTGAAAAAAACGGTTGCAGCTAAAACTAAAATTCCAGCATTCACAAAAAATGCAGCATTTAAAGCAATGGTGCTATCAATAAAATTATATCGAATGGCTTTTTTTATACTTTGATCATCGGTACCAATTTTCCTTGTTTGTACCAATGCACTGTGTAAATATAAATTGTGAGGCATTACAGTTGCACCAATTATACCAACAGCAATGTATAAGGCTTCTTCGTTTAATTTAGTAGGTATTAAACCTTTTGCCATTTCACCAACATTGGGAGCGGCCCAATAAACTTGTATAAAAAAAGAAGCACCAATTACCACTACCAATGCAATGATAAAAGCTTCCAATTTTCTAATTCCATAACGTTGTAACCATAGCAATAAAAATGTATCTAAAACAGTAATACCAACACCCCAAATTAATGGCAAACCTGTTAGCAAATAAATGCCTAAAGCCATACCCAAAACTTCGGCTAAATCGCAAGCTGCTATTGCTATTTCTGCTAAAATGTATAAACAAAAATTTACGATTGGTGGATAAGCTTCTCTATTGGCTTGTGCTAAATCTTTACGTCTTACAATTCCCAATCTTGCACTTAAACTTTGTAACAACAAAGCCATTAAATTGCTCATTAATAAAACCCAAATAAGTTGATAGCCAAACTTAGCACCACCTTGTAAATCGGTAGCCCAATTTCCTGGATCCATATAACCCACACTTACCAAATATGCAGGACCTGCATAAGCTAAAAATCGTTTTACACCTTTGCGTTTAATAGTGGTATCAACTGTCTCATGCACATCGCTTAGGGAATTTTCGAAATGTTGTTTTGCCATTTTACACACTCTTTTGTTCTATCACTTTAACCATTAATGTTTGTGCCAATTGTTGGCTAATTGTAAAAGGCACTTGTTTTTCAATTTTAATATCCAATGAATGATCGAAAGAAAATTTTTGTACTACTGTAATTTTTGTACCAATAGCAATTTTTTTGTGTTTTAGAAGCTCTAGCAATTCACTATTTTGACTGGCTACAGCCGAAATTTCTGCTTTTTGGAGTAAGGGTAAATCAATTAAGTTAATTTGCTTTTTGGTTGTCATTTTACCATTTACATCTGGAATTGGATCACCATGAGGATCAAATTTTGGGAAGCCTAAAAAAGCATCTAATTTATCAATTAGTTTAGTACTTGTTAAGTGTTCTAATTCTTCTGCCATTTCATGCACTTCATCCCAACCAAAATCTAACTTTTCAACTAAAAAAAATTCCCACAGTCTATGTTTTCGTACAATATTTAACGCAATTTTCTTGCCTTCACCACTTAAACGAAAGCCTTTGTACTTTTCATAGTTTAAAATTTTCTTTTGCTTCAGTTTCTTTAGCATATCTGTTACAGATGCTGCTTTAGTGTTTAATTCTGCAGCAACCTCGTTGGTGGTTACATTGCCATCTGCATGTTGTAAATGAAAAATGGCTTTTATGTAATTTTCTTCTGTTGTGGAAAAATTAGCTGACACGTAAAATTATTTTTAGACAAATCTAAAATAAAAATATGAAGGAGATAAAAAAATTATTAATTCTAACTTTCAATTACTGCTCAATAAAATATTGAGCGATAAGTGTTGCTTTTTGTTGACCAACAATTGCTGCCAATTGCTCTACAGATTGGGTTTTAATATTTTTAACAGATTTAAAATATTTCAATAAATCTGTAGCAGTTTGTTTTCCAATGCCTTTAATTGATTCCAATTCGTTTTTGAAAGTTCCTTTACTGCGTTTATTTCTATGAAAAGTAATACCAAAGCGGTGTACTTCATCTCTAATAAATCTAATGAGTTTAAGGCTATCACTATCCCATGGAAGCTTTAAACTTTCTGAATCGCCGGGAAAGAACATTTCTTCTTCATTCTTAGCTAAACCAACAACAGTAATTTTACCTACCAAATTAAGTTGATGAATGCTTTGCATGGCTGCACCCAATTGCCCTTTTCCTCCATCAATAATTACCAATTGTGGCAATTCTTTTTCTTCGTCAACTAAGCGTTTATAACGTCGATATACAACTTCCGTCATGGTTGCAAAATCATTGATTCC
>JAGOUF010000286.1 GCA_018061385.1 Chitinophagaceae bacterium
TGCTTCTTCTTCGGTAAATGGTAAACCAAAAATATTGTTATTTGGATTACTTACTTGGTTGGGATTAAATGAAGATAAATCTGCCATAAAATAGTTGTATTAACAATGTATTGCAATAACTTTTGCACTAAGGCAACGCAAGTTACTGCAAATAACTATTGACCTCATTTTTTTAACAAAAAGCTATAAAGTATATGAATTTTTTTGGTAAGAAATGTGAAAAAGAAGGTATTCAACTTACCTTAAATGTACCAAATATCGGCAGTGTCTACAGTTAAAAAAACACGTTCTCCTTCGGTTAAATCTGTTCTTAATGTTTTTACTCTAATCAATTGGGTGTTTACCAACACATCAATGGTAAAGTAGCTACCCCAAAAAGTAATTTTTTGAATGGTGTCTTTTTGAAAAATATTGGTAGCTCTTTCAATTTTAATATGTTCTGGGCGAAGCATCATTTTTTTGTAGCTATCTGGTTTTTGTGGCAATCTTGTAAAACCTGCAGCATTGGTACTGTTAACAATATTGTATTCACCCAACAAACTAGCTATATATTCATTGTTGGGTTTTTGATATAGCTGTTTAGGAGCACCTTGTTGTACCAAATTCCCCTCTTGCATAATGAGTAAGTTGGTAGCCCAACTTAAAATATCTGCAGCTTCGTGAGAAATCATAATACAAGTTATGTGCAGTTGTTTACCAATATCGGCAATTACTTGTTTCATTAAATTCTTGTGAACCATATCTAAGTTAGAAAAAGGCTCATCCAACAATAAAAGTTGGGGCTTGGTTGTTAATAATTTTGCTAAAGCAATGCGTTGTTTTTCGCCACCAGATAATTCAGATGTTTTTCTGTTTAATAAATGCTCAATTCTACAAACTTTATAAATGTTGTTGGCTTCAGAAATGTGCATTTGATTGCTCATGTCTAAAATTTCGTTGACTGAATAATTATTTCTAAGCTCAAAATGCTGACTTAAATAAGCTATTTCTGGAATGCCAGGTAAGAGTTTATCGTTTGGGCCTTTTACTTTTTTAGTATTAAAAAAAATGCTTCCTTCAGTTGGTTGAATTAGGCCTGCAATCATTTTAAGCAATGTTGTTTTGCCCGAACCAGTAGCACCTGCAATGGCAATGTTTTGTTGTTGCTCTTGCGAAAAATTGATATTGTTAACAATAGTATTATTGTTAATTTTTTTCGATAAATTTTGAATACTTAACCACGCCATGCATCAAAAATAGGATGGTAGCGTTTATGGAAATGAATTTATTGAAGTTGGGGGAATTTTTATTTGTGAGAAGAAAATATACACTTAATCGAAATATTTATTTGTACAACAGTTTATTGTCTATAATAAAATTTACTTCCAATTTTAAAGTAGGTTCTTGCATCGTTCATTGCTAAACCAATAACACTTCCCTTTACCCAGCCAGTTCCAGGATAATAAGTCCAATTATACGCTTCCCAATAACCCCCACTTACTAATTCTACTTCTGACATACATCTTCCATTTAATGCACCACTAGGGTAAGCAGTGCCAACAGCATCAACGTAACCATTTCCATATACAGATGATGAAGTACTACTAATTCTAATGATTAAACCAGTACTACTTTCTTTCCATCTTCCATTGATATCACTATCTGTAAAAGTACTATCGGATCCTGCAGAATCAGTTGCATCTTTAGAACAACCTAGAAATACAAATGAAATCATTAAATACAATAAATAATTTTTCATAAATTTTAATTTAAAAGTGTTTTTTATAAAGTTTCCACTACCAACGAGTGTAAACCAAAAGTATTTTTTATACCCAACTTTTACAATACCTATAAGTGAGTATTTTTTATAAACTATGTTGCTATTTATGCTCTCCAAATAAGTAGCAATAGATTCACGTTTATCTTGTCTTCCGAAATAGGAAATTCTCTTTCTCGATTGTAATTCTCTTTTTTAGCTCTTGCTTCACGGTAACTAGTTACAAGTTTTTTGGGCTTCTTTTGCAATCAAACTGCTATTTTATTAGTTTAGCATTAATGACAAGATTTGTTGTTTAATGGCAGTAGTTTCATTCTTTATTATAGCTCCTAAAATGTACTCATAGTTATTGTGTTGTAGGGCTTATACATTTTTGTTTGATAGGAATTGTTCAATTGTATTTTATTCAGGAAGAACTAATTTAACTGTGTAGAAATTACTTTTTGATAGAATCAGCATGAATAAATACTTAAACAAAAATCCTGCGTGTATTAAGCATGCAGGATTTTTTAGTTTTCTTTAATGAATTGGTTAGCTCATTAAAAAAAGAGTTGAATAAAATCTATTCTTTTATAGTAAAAGAATAAGCAATAGAACAATGATTATTATAGCTCCAAGAGATAGGTAGATGCCATTGCCACTAGCTTTCATTTCTTTACGCAAATCTCTTTTTTAAATCTTGTTAAATGAGATTTATCTGCATTTTTAATTTCTTCTAAACGTGCCATCAACACTTGCCCTCTTGTCATTTCTGTTTTGTTGCTATTGTTATCAGTAGAGTCTACAAGCATTGCTTTGGCAGGAGTAATCAATGCAATTAAAATAACAAATAATGCTATGCTTAAAATTCTTTTTTTCATCTTTGTATTTTTAAAGGTTTAATGTAACTAGCCCTTTTTTTATATAGTATTTCTAAAAATAAAGGGTTTGTTTTGAGGTGCAAAGGTGAGTGGCATTGGGCTATTTCGTTTTACACAATTACTACTAATTGTTATAACTTTCACATATTCATAACAACGGAATAAATGCCTGTTAATAATCATTTATTGATGAAGGATATAGATTTACCTTTATCATCTCATTATTACACAACTATATGATAAAGCCTATTGTTCAGTTTTGTTTAGTTTGTATTTTATGCATCTCTTGTAAAAACAAGCAAGAAAAAATTTCTCCAATTGAAGAAAAAATTACAGAATCTGTGTATGCTTCGGGCATTGTTAAAAGCAAAAATCAATATCAAGTTTTTTCAGCAGTAAATGGATTAATTGCAAACATTTTAGTTACAGATGGCGATGTGGTTAAACAAGGTGATGCACTAATGTATATAACCAACACAACAGCAAAATTAAATACAGAAAATGCAAAATTGGCTGCCGATTATGCTGCAATCAATTCTAACAAAGAAAGGTTGAATGAATTGAAAATTGCTATAGAAACCGCAAAAGCTAAAATGGACAATGATGCACTTTTGTTAGAACGTCAAAAAAATTTATGGCTTCAACAAATAGGTACAAGAAACGAATTAGAACAACGAGAATTGGCATTTAAAAATTCGAAAAACAATTATGAAGCTGCAAAACTTCGATTTGCAGAAATGGAAAAACAAATAAGTTTTCAAGAAAAACAAGCTCAAAAAAATGTACAAATTTCTTCAGCAATTGCCGGCGATTATACTATTAAAAGCAATGTAAATGGTAAAGTGTACAATGTACTGAAAGAAAAAGGTGAAATGGTAAATTCACAAACTGCTGTTGCATTGATTGGTGATAGTAAAGATTTTATGTTGGAGTTACAAGTAGATGAATATGATATTACAAAAGTAAAACTTGCACAAAATATTTTGATAAGTATGGATAGTTATAAAGGTCAAGTTTTTGAAGCAACAGTTGTTAAAATAAATCCAAGCATGAATGAGCGTTCAAAATCTTTTACGATTGAAGCAGTTTTTATACATCCACCTGCTGCACTTTATCCTAATTTAACTTGTGAAGCAAATATTGTAATTCAGCAAAAAGAAAAAGCCATTACCATTCCAAGAAATTATTTATTAACTGGTGATTTTGTGTTGTTGGAAAATAAGGAGAAACGAAAAGTAACTGTTGGATTAAAAGATTATCAAAAAGCTGAAATTGTTAATGGATTAACTGTAAAAGATGTACTTAATAAGCCTGCACCATGAATACTAAATTAATTATTAGTATAGCAAAATCGCTTTTATTAGCAAGGTGGAAACAAACACTTATTGCTGCCATTGGGGTTACTTTTAGTATAACCATGTTTATTACATTGCTTAGTTTTATGACAGGGTTAAATGATTTATTAGATGGATTAATTTTAAATCGTACACCACATATTCGTTTGTTTAACGAAATAA
>JAGOUF010000287.1 GCA_018061385.1 Chitinophagaceae bacterium
GGCATTATGTATTACGATGCTTCTCCCAATAAAAAAGCCAACATTTTTGCAGGTTTCTCTGCATCACATATTACACAACCCGATGATAAATTTTTAACTTCAGGAACAGTAGTAAGTAAATTCCCTGTTCGTTATACAGCACATGGTGGTGTAAAAATAAAAGCAAGCGAAAGTTTAAGCATTACACCCAATGTATTGTACTTGCGTCAGGGCAATTCAGAAGAAAAAATGATTGGTGCTTATGGTCAATTAAAAGCTAGTGATGTTACAGATGTTTTATTGGGCTTCAATTATCGTTTTGATGATGCATTGGTGCCTTTTGTAGGATTTTATTACAAAAGTTTTACACTTGGATTAAGTTACGATATTAACAATTCTCAACTGAGCAAAAACATCGGTTCTGTGAATAGTTTTGAATTTTCTTTATCATACACTGGAAGAAAATCAAAAGATTTAAGTAGTAAGAATTTCATTTGTCCACGTTTATAACAAAGGAAATTTATTACACCAACACTATCACAGTACACAAATAAAAAAACATGAAAAAGCCCTTAAATATATTTTTGTTCAAAAGCTTATTTGCAATTGTTCTTTTTGCAATGAGCAGTTCAATTTCATTGGCACAATACGTGGCCGATTACAAAAGAAATGCTGATAAATACCATGCAAAAGGCGATTGGTATAGTGCTGCAACGTATTATGAAAAATATTTAGAACAACAAAAAAAGCCTTCCTCTTCTGGTTACGAACCTTATACAGTTCAATCAAATACTGCTAGTAAGAAAAATAAAAAAGCAACTGCTGGTGCTGTAAACGACAATGAAGTAATTTATAGAATTGCAGAATCGTATAGAAAGCTAACTGATTATGGTAAAGCATTACCATATTACGCACAAGCAATCAATTTCGATAAAGCTACTTATCCCCTAGCTGCATATCATTATGCAGTTTGCTTACGTGCAAAAGATCAATATGCAGAAGCTGAAAAACAATTTCAAAGCTTTTTAAATAGTTATAAAACGAAAGATGAATATAGCGAACAAGCAACTATAGAATTGGCAAATTGCAAATTCATTCAAGCTGAATTAGCAAAAACAGGTGCAAATGCTTACAAATTAGGAAAGCATAGTTCAAACTCTGTAGGTTCTAATTATGCAGCAACATACTCAAATAATGAAATAATTTTTACATCTTCAAGAGCCGATAGTAGTGTATTGACTGGTAAAAATAAAAATCCGTTTGTAAACAATGTTTATTCAACATCAGGAGCAACAGTTCAAAAATTAGGTTTGCCTTTTGAAGTTGGAACAGAACAAGGTGCAGCAAGTATTACAGCAGATGGGAAGAGAATTTATTTTACAAGATGGATTAAAAAAGACAATCAAACCACAGCCTCAATTTATTTAAGTGAAAATAAAAATGGTAGTTGGGGCGATGCAGTTAAACTTGGAAGCAATGTAAATGCTGAAGGTTTTAATAGTAAGCAACCTTTTGTAAGTGGCGATGGTAAATACTTGGTATACTCTTCAAATAGAACTGGTACAATTGGAAAATACGATTTATGGTATGCTCCTTTAAACAGTGATGGTGAGCCAGGTTCTTTTACCAATTTGGGTGCTACTGTAAATTCAAAAAGTGATGATGAAGCTCCTTATTACAATGCAGCTTCCAACTCATTAATTTTTGCTTGTAATGGCAGAGTTGGTATGGGTGGATTTGATTTGTTTGAAAGTAAAGGTTCTTTTCCTTCTAGCTTTTCAACGCCTGTTAATTTAGGTCATCCTGTTAACTCAGTAAAAGATGATATTTATTTTACCAACAAGGGTACAATAAAACTTTTACAAGATGCAATCATTAGTACCGACAGAGGTTCTGCTTGTTGCTTAGAATTGTACACCATTAATAAAACATATAAAAAGTTTGTTACTGGTATTGTGCAAGATTGTAAAACAAATTTACCGTTAGCCAATTCAACAATTACAGTAGTTGATAAAGCAAGTGGAAACAATGTAATTGCTCAAAGTACTGACGCAAATGGTAGATACTTTTTTGAAGTTAAAGCTTTTGAAGCAGCTACCATTAATGCTAGTAAAGCAGATTACAACAATGGCACTTTATCATATACTGGAGATGTAACTATTGGACCAGATAACGATACTTTAGTAAACGCTTTATTGTGTTTAGTACCTATTGAAAAAGAAGTTCCAAAAGATACACCAATTGTACAACCAAACCCAGAACCTGAACCATTGGATGAGCAAACTGCTTTATTCGATTTTAATAAATACAACTTAAGAAAAGAAACAGCAGTGATGTTAGATACTTTAGCTAGTATTTTAAAACGTGAGAAAAACTTAGGATTAGAAATTTTAGGATATACAGATAAATTAGGATCTCCAGAATACAACTTAAAACTAAGCCAAGAACGTGCCGATGCTTGTTTAAGTTATTTATTGAAAAAAGGTGTTGATGCCAATAAATTGAAAGCAACCGGCAAAGGCGAATGTTGCCCAATTGCAGAAGAAACTGTGAATGGAAAAGACAATCCTGCTGGTCGCCAAGCAAACAGAAGAGTTGAATTTAAAATAAAACTTAAAATGTAATTATAGCCTTTAAAAAGCCACACGAAAAAGCCCGATTTGAAAATTCAAATCGGGCTTTTATTTATACAATTTTTAAAAAAAATTACATAGGATCTC
The DNA here is from genome assembly GCA_018061385.1 of Chitinophagaceae bacterium. GTDB lineage: Bacteria > Bacteroidota > Bacteroidia > Chitinophagales > Chitinophagaceae > UBA1930. The sequence continues at coordinate 2,700 of JAGOUF010000287.1, forward strand.
TGGTTAAATGAACTTTTACCATATCTGAATAATGGTTTTGTAATTGGTGCACAAAATGCACATCTGGATTATGCCTTTTATCTTCTCTATACCACATCTCCATATGAGAAAAATCACCTGTATGTGGCAACACAATTCTAAAAGAACCTTTCATGTATTTAGTTGCTGTTTCTCCATCTTGCTTAGTAAAGCTAAGTCTCATTAATTGTTCATCACTTAAAGGAATAGGATGTAAATGTTCTGAATCGTACCAAAAAGCTTGTACATCGGTGGTAACTTCAATTTGTTTTTCATCGCCATTCAAATCTGTTACTTCACCTTCCGAAAGTTTACCTTCATATTCGGCAATTACATAATCGCCCACTTTTAGTTCATTAAATTTTATCATATAGCATTTCGTTTTAGAGTGAGAAGATAAAAAGAAATTATAGAAGGAAAAATATTTTTTTTAAAGGATCCGTTTTATTTACTTTCACTTTACAATTTAAATAAAAAATATGTCGAGCTTGTTTCCAGAATTTTTCGAGTGCAATGAATATCTGATTGATGAAAAAGTTACTTTTTTACAGTTTGAAAATGAGTATAAAGTTTACAACGATTTAGGCGTTCAAATTGGAGCAATTAAACAACGTGTAAGTGGTTGGCATAAAGTGTTAAGACTACTACTTAATAAAGCGATGTTGCCTTTTTTATTGGAATTGAAAGATACAAACGACAACCTTTTAGTAAGTGTTGAACGTGGTTGGACCTTTTGGATGTCTAAAATTACCATCATCAATAGCAATCAGGAAATTGTTGGATACATAAAACAAAAATTTACTTTTTTAAAACCACGTTTTACCATTTTAAATGCATCGGAAGAATTAATTGGTGAAATTTCTGGCGATTGGAAAGCTTGGAATTTTAGTATAAAAGATGCAGGTGGAAATGAAATTGGATTCATCAATAAAAAATGGGCAGGTGCCATGAAAGAATTTTTTACATCGGCCGATAAATATTATGTAAACATTCATCCTTCTTTTAATGAAGATCAAAATAAAATAAATATAGTTGCAACTGCAATTACCATTGATATGGTTTTAAAAGAAAGCAAATAGATATAAAATCATTTTATAATTATGCTTACACATATTCTTCCCAAATTACCCATGCGTAACAAAACTGTTACAGAGGATTTTTATATAACCAAATTAGGGTTTAAAAAAATTGGTAATTTTGAGGGATATTTAATGGTATTAAAAGATGCTATTGAAATTCATTTTTTTGAATTTCAAACACTCAATCCTAAAGAAAATTATGGGCAAATTTATATTCGAACAAATGCTATTGAACAGTTGTACCAAGAGATGATGGATAAAAAATTATCTATACATCCGAATGGCAGTTTACAAATAAAGCCTTGGGGACAAAAAGAGTTTTCTATGCTCGATCC
>JAGOUF010000288.1 GCA_018061385.1 Chitinophagaceae bacterium
ATGATGGATGAACCTACCAATCACCTCGATGTAGAAATGATTGAGTGGTTAGAAAATTATTTGAATCAAGAAAATGTTACGTTGTTATTGGTAACGCATGATCGTTATTTTTTAGATGCTGTAAGCGATGAAATTTGGGAATTGGAACGTGAAAATATGTATGTATATCGTGGCGATTATGAAAACTACATGGAGAAAAAAGCTGCACGTATTGAAAGTGAAATGGCCAGCATTGATAAAGCCAAAAATGAGTATCGAAAAGAATTGGAATGGATGCGTAAGCAACCCAAAGCAAGAACCACCAAAAGTAAAAGCCGACAAGATAATTTTTATGAAGTAGAAGCCCGTGCCAAACAAAAAATTGAAGATGCACAAGTGCAGTTACAAGTTAAAATGAGTAGGCTAGGAGGCAAGATTGTAGAAATGAAAAAAGTGTATAAATCGTACGGCGATTTACCCATTTTAAAAGGATTCGATTACAGTTTTAGCAAAGGAGAACGCATTGGCATTATTGGTAAAAATGGCGTTGGAAAAAGTACATTTTTAAACATGCTGCAATTAATTGAACCAGTAGATAATGGTAAAATTAATATTGGCGATACGGTTGTGTTTGGTAATTTTTCTCAGCAAGGATTGGTAATTAAAGAAAATGTTCGGGTAATAGAATATGTAAAAGATATTGCTGAAAATTTTCCATTGGCAAATGGTGGAAGTTTAAGTGCAGCACAGTTTTTAGAGTTATTTTTATTTACACCCGAAAAACAATATACCTACTTAAACTCTTTAAGTGGTGGCGAAAAAAAGCGTTTACAATTATTAGCAGTACTATTTAAAAATCCTAATTTTTTAATACTCGATGAGCCAACCAACGATTTGGATTTGCCCACCTTGGCAGTACTAGAAAGATTTTTAGAAGTGTACCAAGGTTGTGTAATGATTGTTAGTCATGATCGATATTTTATGGATCGTTTGGTAGATCATTTATTTGTTTTTGAAGGCGATGGCGAAGTGAGAGATTTTCCTGGAACGTACACACAGTATAGAATTTGGCTCAAAGAAAATGAGAAGAAAGACAACAAATGGCAAGCATTGGAGCAACATAAAAGCACTGGAAAATCTTTAGAGGAAGACGCAAAGCAAGTGTCCACAAATTCAACAAACCCAACTGCCCCAAAACGTAAGCCAAGCTTTAAAGAAAAAAGAGAGTTTGAAGAATTAGAAAAAGAAATTGCTGGCTTAGAAGCAGAGAAAGAACAACTTACTTTAGAAATGAGTAGTCCAGATTTGAATTATGATTCTATTGAACGCATTAGTAAAAGATTGATACAAATTACGGCCGAACTTGAAACTAAAGAAATGCGTTGGTTAGAATTGAGTGAATTGATGTAAGCTTATTTGCTAAAACGTATAATTGATTTTAATTGATTGTTGTTTAGTTCAATAAAGCATGCTTGTTTGCCAATACTAAGTTGAGCAAATTTTTGTTTGGCTTCTTCAACAGTACTAGCCAATAAATAATATTTTTTAGCATAAAACTCAATTTGCAAATAGTGTTTATTATCAGTATTTACAAATACCACATCATCCATTGTTGTGGTATTTTTTTTAATAATTTCTCCAATTTCATTGCAATAATTAGCATTGCTATAAATTCCCTTTCTTATAGGATAATTGTGCAAAAAGAAATACTGGGCAATATTAAATACAACCATTAAACTTAATGCAATGACCAGCTTCTTTTTATTCAATTGTGTTAAAAATATTGATGTAATAACCACCATTGGATACAAACCTTTTATTGCTGCATGATCATGTTCATTTGAAAATCCCCAAAATAAAGCATGGTGTAAAATTGCTGTTAAAAACATGAGCAATACCAAGAATGGAATTTTTGTTTTATTGAACAACCCAACAAAAAATAACAACAAAATACTTCCTGCACCTAATGCATAGAAAACAAGAATATTTAAATTGTGGTTAATGTAGCTGCTTAGCTGTAACCCTTTTGCACCAACAGTTCTACCTGCAAATTTGCTTTCCATGTAAGAAAAATAATTATTGAAACCAGCCCAATTTCCGAAATGAAGAATGATATAACCTACACCAATTAGTACAGCAATTACTGGAACAACAAAACCCCAATTGTGTGTATGTTTTTTTCTTGAAAAAAATAAGTAGAGGCAAATAATTCCTGCTTGTACACAGCATAGCCAATCAAACTGAAGAGCAACAATTAAAACAATTAATAAAGCATACAACCACTTAACTTTTTGTTGTTGTATATATTGTACTAAACAATACCAAGCTAAAAAATAGAATGGAAGTACTGCGACTTCGTGTACATAACCTTGTACATTGTACCACAAAGTTGCGGGTGCAAACAAATAAAGTAATGCAACAATTGGGGTTACTTTTTTGGGCAAATTGTATAGTTGTGAAATTGCTTTAGTAAGTAAAATAAGGCTACACAATGTAAACAATAACCAAACTAAAGAAAACAATCTAATGCCAATTTCATTGGGTTTAATATGTGTAATTGAAAAAAAATAATAAGGCAAACTTATCCAAGCACTACCAAAAGTTATGGTACTTGTATACAATTGATCATGGGTATTTTGATAAGCTAAAAAATAATAACTATTTACAGGAATACCAGCTTGTTCAATAGCTGTATGCTTGTTCCAAACATCAGCATTTATGCAAACCAATGCAGCGTTACTTTCTCTAAAAAAGCCAAATGGCTTAAAAAAGTTTACACCAATTGTAGCAACAAATACAACAACAATGGGTACTAATAAATATTTATATTGTTTAAACATACACGATGGTAAAATAAAGTAAATCTGCTGAATACAAAGCAATAAAAAAACTGTTCGGTGTTAACTGAACAGTTTTTTTATTAATCCCTACTTATTAAACCTAAATGCTATTTTGTTATGCTGTTTTAAGCATTTGTATAAACAGCTCTACATTTTTTTGATTTTTTACCGACAAGTTTTTCTCTAATTCCTTGCCAATTGAACTTACCAATTGTTCATCTTTTAATTCGCCACCAAATAGTCTCCAAGAAATACTAATTGGGTGTGGACGTTCAATTGCTTCAATTAACGGTCGGTTACTAATTAAAATACAAGAAATGTTTTTGCCTGTAATTCTAATTTGTTCCATTTGGTGAGTTCTACAAATAAGCTCAGCATCTAGCTGTAGTTTGTTTGTACCTTGAGGTACATTAAGTTGCCATTTCATAGTTTATTGGTTTTATGTAATTGTAAACGCAAACTATAAAACTTTAGTGTGTAAGGTGTCAACTATGTTTTAAAAAAAGTGATGAGATGCAACTTTGTAAATGAAGTTTACAACGTTTAAAACAATGTTTGTACGCCATTGTTAATTCTAAATTCATGTTGAAGTAGCCATTTTTTTCGCCACATTCCACCCGAATAGCCCACTAAACTTTTATCGCTACCAATAATTCTGTGGCAAGGAACAATAATTACAATTTGATTTTTTCCGTTGGCAGCAGCAGCAGCTCTAACACATTTTGGATCGCCCAATTTTTTTGCCATGTCTAAATAACTGGCAGTTTTACCAAATGGAACTGCCAATAATTGGTTCCACACTCTTTGTTGAAATTCTGTGCCTTCTTGGTGTACAGGCAAATCAAAGGTTTTGCGTCTGCCTGTAAAATATTCAATTAATTGTTCTGTACAATAATGTATCATATCGCTTAGGCCAGGTTCTCCATGTGCAATTTGCTCTCTATTGTCAATAAAACTAACTTCTGTAATATAAGTTTCGGTTCCACCAATTTTCAATAATCCAACCGGGCTTTCGTAATAAGTAAAATACAATTCTTGCATGTAAATAAATTAGGGCTTGGTAAAATTATCCAATTAACATTCCATTCAATGTTTTTTTATCTGTCTGCAATAAAATTACTTCTTTCTGTTCATCATAAACACCCAAAACCAAACATTCACTTATAAAGTTGGCAATTTGTTTGGGAGGAAAATTTACAACAGCAATAATTTGCTTGCCAATTAATTCTGATTTGTTATAATGAAAAGTTATTTGTGCCGATGATTGTTTAATACCCAATTCACCAAAATCAATTTTTAATTGATA
>JAGOUF010000289.1 GCA_018061385.1 Chitinophagaceae bacterium
GGTACTAACTATGTTTCGTAGTTATGCCGATGAAGGTATGTGGCTGCCAATGTTATTGGGCCAACAAGTGTACAACGATATGGTTAAAAAAGGCCTGAAGCTTAAACCAGAACAATTGTACAGCATCAACAAATCGTCAATCAAAGACGCCATCATTATTTTTGGAGGTGGTTGTACAGGCGAAATTGTAAGTAATCAAGGTTTAATTTTTACCAACCACCATTGTGGTTATGGTGCTATCGCATCGGCAAGTACTGTTGAAGCCAATTATTTACAAGATGGCTTTTGGGCTTCTGATAAAAGCAAAGAAATTTCTAGTAAACTAAGTGTAAAATTTTTAAACAGAATTGAAGATGTTACCCAAAAAATAAACGACGCATTGGGTAATTTATCTGGTGCTGAAAGAAGCAAAAAATACAATGAGATCTCTACCGAAATTGTAAAAGGAATTGTAAGTGGAGATGAATTTAAAGACGCAGTTGTTGCTAGCATGTTTAAAGGAAATCAATTTTTTGTATTTGTATATGATGTGTACAAAGACATCCGTCTAGTAGGCACACCTCCTGAAAGTATTGGAAAATTTGGTGGTGATACTGATAACTGGGAGTGGCCTCGTCATACAGGAGATTTTTCTGTTTTTCGTGTGTACATGAACAAAGACGGTAAGCCTTCAAAATATAATGCAGAGAATGTTCCTTTAGTTCCTAAATATCATTTACCGGTAAGTTTAAAAGGCTTTAAAGATGGCGATTATAGCATGATTTATGGCTACCCTGGTGGAACAAATAGATATGAAACTTCTTATGGAATTCAATTGGCTACAGACATAAATAACCCATCTTTAGTTAAACTTCGTGATGTTAGATTGAAGTACATGTTTGAGCAAATGAAAAGTAGCAAAGCGGTTAAATTACAATTGGCTAGCAGTTATGCTGGTATTGCCAATTATTGGAAATTTTTTGATGGAGAAACCAAACAACTTTTAAAGTTTGATACCTATGGTGCTAAACAAAAAGATGAAGCAGCTTTTATTAGTTGGGCAAAAGGAAAGCCAGAATATGAAAATATTTTTAGTGAGTATGAACAGAATTATAAAGCTTGGACACCGTTTGCAAAACATCGTCAATACATAAATGAAGGAATTGCTGGTAGTCCATTGGTTGCTTATGCAGCTAGTTGGATGAGCTTAGAAAATTTCTTAAAAAGAAAAGATAACAAGCCAGAAGAAATTAAGAAAGCATTGGAAAATGCAACTGCTGCTAGAAAAAATTTCTTAGAAGGAGAAAATAAAAAAAGTGATCAAAACATTTTAGCGATTGTTGTTGCAATGTTTTACAGCGATGTAGATAAGGATCAACATCCAAAAGATTTTTACGAAGATTTATTTAAAACCTACAACGATATTGAACAAAATCCTTACAAAATGTTTGCAGCAGATGTATTTGCAAATACAATGGCTTTTGACGAAGCTAAATGGATGGCATTTACCAACAACCCAAGTGCAGCAACTTTAGCAGAAGATCCTGCATTTAAAGTTGCTAAAGCATTCTTTACAAATTATACTAGCAATTATGCACCTAAATACACTGCTTTTGTAAATAAAAACAACGATTTGGGAAGACTGTATTTGAAAGGTTTATTTGAAATGAATCCAACAAAAATGAATAGTACGTATCCCGATGCAAACTTTACCATGAGAGTTTCTTATGGCAATGTAAAAAGTTATGCTCCCAAAGATGCAGTGAAGTATGATTTTGTTTGTACAATGGGCGGTGCCATTGCAAAATATGTAAAAGGTGATTATGAATTTGATTTACCAACTAAGTATTTAGAATTGAATAAAGCAAAAGATTACGGTGAATATGCCGATAAAAAATACAACGATGTTGTAGTTTGTTTTATTACAACCAACGATATTACAGGTGGTAATTCTGGTAGTCCAGTAATAGATGCTAAAGGCAATTTAATTGGTTTAGCATTTGATGGCAACTACGAAGCATTGAGCCACAAATTGGCTTTTGATAAAGATTTGAATCGTACAATTTGTGTAGATGTACGTTATGTTTTGTGGTGTATTGATAAATTAGGAGGAGCAAAACATATTGTTGATGAGTTAACTTTAGTAAGATAATTCACCTAAATATTTAATAAAAAGAGAGGGTCGACTATAAAAGTCGACCCTCTCTTTTTTTATACATCTAGAAAAAATAATCTCTATAAGAAAATTCAATTCAACATTATTTTCTACTATAATTAGGAGCTTCTTTGGTAATATCTACATCATGTGCATGACTTTCTTTCATACCAGCATTGGTAATTTTTACAAAGCTTGCTTTTTGTAATTCCGCAATATTTTTTGCACCACAATAACCCATACCACTTCTTAAACCTCCAACATATTGATACACTATTTCACTTAAATTCCCTTTGTAAGCAACACGTCCTTCAATGCCTTCTGGAACATATTTTTTTAGATCATCTTCCACATCTTGAAAATATCTATCACCACTTCCTTGGCTCATGGCACCTAAACTTCCCATGCCACGATATTCTTTAAACTTACGTCCTTCGTAAATAATGGTATCTCCTGGGCTTTCTTCAACGCCAGCAAAAACACTTCCCATCATCACCACATTTGCACCAGCAGCTAAAGCTTTCACCATATCGCCAGTATAACGTATTCCACCATCTGCAATTACAGGAATATTTTTTCCTTTTAACGCATGGCTAGCTTCCATAATTGCAGTAAGCTGTGGCACACCAGCACCAGCAACAATTCTTGTAGTACAAATGCTACCAGGTCCAATGCCTACTTTAACACAATTGGCACCTGCTGCAGCCAATGCTAAAGCTCCTTGTGCAGTACCAACATTGCCTGCAATAATTTGCAATTTTTTAAAATTCTTTCTCAATGCTTTTAGTGCTTCAACTACACCTTTACTATGACCATGTGCACTATCCAAGGTAACCACATCAACACCAACGTGAATAAGGGCTTCGGCACGTTCCATTAAATCGTTTGTAATGCCCAAGGCTGCACCAACCAATAAACGACCAAACCCATCTTTAACAGCATTTGGATGGTTGGTAAGTTGTAAAATATCTCTATAAGTTATTAATCCAACCAATTTACCTTGCTTATTTACAACTGGTAATTTTTCAATTTTATAATTGCCTAAAATATTTGCTGCTTTTTTTAAATCAGTTCCTTCAGGTGCAGTAATGAGTTTTTCTTTGGTCATTACTTCACTTACTTTGCGTTTTTTATCAGTTTCAAAACGTAAGTCTCTATTGGTTAAAATGCCCACCAATTTTTGTCCTTTATCTATAATAGGAATTCCACCAATTTTATTTTCTTTCATTAAACGCAATGCATCACCAATAGTTGCATCAACAAACAATGTAACAGGGTCTATAATCATTCCACTTTCACTACGTTTCACTTTACGTACTTGTTCTGCTTGGCGTTCAATACTCATGTTTTTGTGTAAAATACCTAAGCCGCCTTCTCTTGCTAAAGCAATGGCCAAATTGCCTTCTGTAACTGTATCCATTGCTGCAGAAAGCATTGGAACATTTAATACTATTTCTTTGGTAAGATGAGAACTGATGTTAACTTCTCGTGGTAAAACCTGACTATATGCTGGAACCAATAGTACATCGTCGAACGTTAAACCATCAATAAAAGTTCTGTTAAGATAAGATGTTGTGTGGGAAGATTTTATTGTTGCCATGTGCAAAATTAACAGCAAGAACAATATGTAGCAAATGAAGTTTTTGGGGAGGCTGTTTTTTTATTTGCTATAATAGCTCTTCGAGACTTGTAGTCTCGAAGGGTTATTCTATTGCTTGTAGCAATTGTATTGGTTGCCAAAGGCAACAGAGTACAACTTCGAGACTACAAGTCTCGAACAGCAGGAGCAGATCTTGAAATGCAACCAAGTCTTGTAAACATTTTACAAAACCCCAGCCAATTCCAAACTTCTTTTTTGAACTTTCTTATACTCCACATTTTCTATAATTGGTTCTGAAGTTAATATTAATGAAACGCCATGTTGCTTCCACCAATCTGTAGTTAATA
>JAGOUF010000290.1 GCA_018061385.1 Chitinophagaceae bacterium
GAGGTTATTGGTAGGTTCATCCATCATTAACAAAGTGTGTTGATGATCGAAGCCAATATCAATTAATGTTTTAGCTAGTGCCACACGTTTACGTTGTCCACCACTTAAATCACTCACTGCTTGTTCTAAATGATGCACATTGAGCTTGGTTAAAATTTGTTTTACTTTCACTTCAAATTCCCAAGCATTTAAATCATCCATTTTCTCAAATAGTTCTGCCATTTTCATTCCATCATCACTATCGGCTGCCATTTCGTATTCACGAATAACATTCATAACAGGGTGATTGGTATGAAAAATATTTTCCAAAACCGTTTTACTTTCATCAAACTTGGGGTCTTGTTCAAACAAAGCAACTGTAACATCTTTATGTACAAATAATTTGCCTGCTTCCAGGGTTTCTTCTCCACCCAAAATGCGTAATAAGGTACTTTTACCTACGCCATTTCTTGCAATCAACGCAATTTTATCACCTTCATTAATGTGAAAAGAAATATTCTTGAACAATGGATTGATACCATAACTTTTTGTGAGGCCTTCAGCCGAAACATAATGCATAGCAGCGAAGATAAGGGTTGACAATTTCTGCTTATAAATTTCAAGCAATCCCGAAAGCAAGAAATTTTATTTTAGATAATCTTATATGTTTGAGTTTATTAATAATCCAATAACTTTAAATACTTTTAGATTCGTTATTTACTACACTAAACATGAAATTACCTGTTAAAATATTACTGCTATTTGCACTGTTTTTTTTCAATACCCATAACTATGCACAGCCCACAAAAATTAATCTTCAATTAAAATGGTGGCATCAATTTCAATTTGCAGGTTATTATGCAGCTGTTAACAAAGGCTTTTATGCAGAGCAGGGTTTAAATGTAAATATAGTTGCTGGCGACAAAGACCACCCACCGTTAGAACAGGTATTATCGAAAAAAGCCGATTTTGGAGTAACTGGATCCGATTTAATTGCCAATTATGCCAATGGCGATCCTGTAAAAGTAATTGGGGCAATTTTTCAGCATTCACCCTATGTTTTTATTTCATTGAAAAATAAAAATATCACTGTTGCCACCGATTTAGTGGGCAAAACCATTATGGGCTCTAAAGACCAAGGTTGGCTGCAATTACAAGAAATATTGATTAAGGAAGGCATTAGTAACAAGAAAGTGAATTTGATTGAACATTCGTGGAAGAATGAAGATTTAATTAGTGGTAAAACTGATGTAATTACTGGTTATATTTCGGTTGAACCTTTTCAAATTATGCAAAAAGGTTATGCCGTAAATTATATAGAGCCCATTAGTTATGGTATTGATTTTTATGGCGATGTATTGTTTTGTACCCAACAAATGGCAGCCAATAATCCTGAATTGGTGAAGAAATTTAGAGAAGCAAGTTTCAAAGGTTGGGGATATGCCATGAGCCATATCGATGAAATGGTGCAATATATTCTCACCTTACCTGGTGTACAAGAAAGGGGTATCACCAAAGAGATTTTAACGTATGAGGCAAACGCAATGAAAAAATTGATTATGCCCGACTTAGTTGAAATTGGACACATGAATGAAGGCAGGTGGCAGCATATTTTAGACATACATAAAAACTTTGGATTGGTGTCTAAAAAGGCAACCATCAAAGATTTTATTTTTAATCCAGAAAAGGAAAAAAATAATATTATATTAAAATGGATATATTATGTAATTGCTCCAATCTTATTAATAATAATCATTGGTATTCTTTACACCGTCAGTTTAAAAAAAGCCGTTAAAAGAAGAACGATTGAGTTGGAAAAAGAAATAGCCATTAGAAAAAACACAGAAGAAAATTTAAAAATTAGCGAAGAGCGACTTGAATTAGCTGCTACTGCTGCTGGTATAGGCAATTGGGATTGGAATTTAACAACCAATATAATTTATTATAGCGATATTTTGAAATCTATGTTGGGTTATGAACCGCATGAAATAGACAACACCATTACCGCATTTATGCTATTGTTACACCCTGAGCATAATGAAGAAATAAATACCAAACTACACGACCATATTTTTAATAAAAATGATCGCTACGAAGCGATTGTTCGATTAAAAATGAAAAATGGCAATTGGAAATGGGTACTTATTATTAGTAAAGCATTATCAAGAAATGAACAAGGTATTGCATTAAGGTTAACAGGCATACATTTAGACATTGATGCACTTAAGAAAAAAGAAATAGAACTACAAGCACTTACCGATGAATTAATGCATAGCAATAAAGGATTGCAACAATTTGCCTATATCACTTCCCATAATCTAAGAGCCCCTGTTGCCAATTTAATGAGCTTACTGATGTTGTTTGAAACTGAGCAACTTTCAGAAAACAACACCTTATATTTAGATAAAATTCAATTTTGTGTGGATAAGCTCAATCAAACGATGAACGATTTGAATGAAATACTTTCATCGAGTGCTACAAAAGGAGATTACTTCGAAAATATTGATATTGCAACAGCTGTAAACAACACATTGGCTTCTATTTCGGAAGAGGTAAAAAATACGAAAACGCAAATTGAAACCAACTATGCTGTTCAAACAGTTTTTTGTAGCAAAAAAGTAATCGACAGTATTTTAATTAACCTCATTACCAATGCCATTAAATACAGGAGACCCAATACCAACCCAAAACTTAAGATTGAAACGTATTTGCAACAGGAATACACCGTTTTGAAAATTTCCGACAATGGTATTGGCATTGATTTGGATCGCCATAAAAATAAAATTTTTGGCCTTTACCAAAGATTCGATACCAATTTTCCGGGTAAAGGAATTGGACTTTTCATAATAAAAAATCAAATAGAAGCAATTCAAGGTACAATAGATGTTCATAGTACAATGAATGAAGGAACCAGCTTTATTATAAAATTTAAAAACAGTTAAGTCAACAGCATGAAAGATATAAATGTATTATTGGTTGATGACGACTCAGTCACCAATTTCCTGAGCACCAAGGCAATAAAAGCAGTCATTAACAATGTTCAAATAAGTACCGCCGAAAACGGCAAAATTGCAATTGAACTTTTGCAAAACCATGTGAAAAAAAATGAGCCATTACCACATGTTATTTTTTTAGATATTAATATGCCCGTTATGGATGGTTGGGAATTTTTAGATACACTTATGGAATTAAATAATCCGTTGTTATTAACACCAATTATTTATCTGTATACCTCATCGGTGTATAAAGAAGATATCAATAAAGCCGAACAATATGCTATTGTTAAAACAATTATTTCTAAACCATTTACATTCGAAAAAATTAAAGAAATTTTTCAAGAAAATAACCTTGTATAAATTTCAATCATCTGCTAAATAAATAAAAATAATAGCAGTTTTTATGAAGCATTTTTAAACTACTTGAATAGAAATTAAACTTTTTTTCTGTTCATTCCTTTTTTTATTTATGAAGCATATTAATTTATCTGAAATACAAAGTTGGGAACGATTTTATCGTGGAAATTTTATCAATAGTTTAAGTGGTTTTAAAAGTGCTAGTTTAATTGGAACAATCAACAAAAATGAACAAACCAACTTGGCAGTATTTAGTAACATCATTCACTTAGGAGCCGACCCAGCATTAATTGCTTTTCAAAATCGTCCAAAAGCTGCTTCACCACATACCATTGCCAATATTGAAGCAACTGGAGTGTACACCATCAACCATATTCAAACAAATTTTATAGAACAAGCACATCAAACAAGTGCAAAATATTTAGATGCTGTAAGTGAGTTTGATGCTGTTGGTTTAACGCCTCAGTTTATCCCCAATATTAAAGCTCCTTTTGTAAAAGAAAGTCACATAAAATATGCCTTGAAACTAAAAGAAATTGTTGAAATAAAACTAAATGGAACTTTTTTAGTAATTGGTTCCATTACAGACGTTTTACTAAACGATCAATTGATTGAAACCGATGGTTTTATTGCTGCAGAAAAAAATAACAGCATTTGTAGTTTGGGTGTTGATGCGTATTATACAACACAACTTATACAACGTTTGCCTTATGCTAAACCATAATTAATTGATCATTGAACACAAC
>JAGOUF010000291.1 GCA_018061385.1 Chitinophagaceae bacterium
AACACAAGAATTAAGAGATAATTTCTTATTAACCAACTTGAAAACAGTAAACCAAATTAATCTTACCTATGCAATGTATGATAGGTTAATTGCAGGAACTGTTATACCAAGTAATCAAGTACTTCATTTACCAAATTATGAAATTTTAAAAAGTAATTTCTTTTTAGAAAGAAGAGAATTGGGTATAATTAATGTTGGTGGAGAAGGCATCATTACTGTAGATGGAACAGCTTACACATTAAATAAATATGATTGTGTTTATGCTGGTATGGGTAGCAAAGAAGTAAGCTTTGCCAGTGCCGATGCTGCTAACCCTGCATTGTTCTATTTATTGTCATCTACTGCACATGCAACGCATCCAACAGTTTTAATGAAAGGTAGCGAAGCTTCTCCTGTTACTTTAGGTGCTTCAGATACTTGTAATGAACGTACTATTTACAAATACATTCATATGCAAGGTATTCAAAGTTGCCAATTGGTTATGGGTTTAACCGTTTTAGCAAGAGGAAGTGTATGGAACACCATGCCAAGCCATATTCATGATAGAAGAAGTGAAGTATATTTTTATTTTGATGTTGCCGATGATCAACGAGTAATGCATTTTATGGGTAAACCTCAAGAAACTAAAAATTTGGTAATTGCCAATCATGAGGCTGTTTTATCTCCAGAATGGAGTATTCACTCTGGTTGTGGCACAGCTAACTATAGCTTTATTTGGGGTATGGCTGGCGAAAATAAAGATTACAGCGATGTTGATGCTGTACCAACCATTACTTTAAGATAATGTACAATTCAATTCATAAGTATATAAAAACCATTACTGCATTATCAATGTTGGTAATGGTTTTTGCTTTTTTTCAACCAGAAAAAAACAATACAATAAAAGTATTTACTGCCGAAGATTTGCAAACTGCATTAAACAATGCAACGCCAGGTACAACAATTGAGTTGGGTGAAAATATTTTTATTGGAAAATTTGTAGTAAAACCTGGCATTAACGGAACAGCCCAAAAGCCAATTGTACTAACTGGTACTAAAAATTCAATTTTACAAACCAAAGAATCAAATTCTGGTTATGCACTTTGGTTACAAGGCAATCAATATTGGCAAATAAAAAACTTAACCATTCAAAATAGTAAAAAAGCTCTGGTATTAGATAACTGTAAGTTTAATACAATTGAAAGTTTAATTGTAAATAATATTGGAGAAGAAGCCATCCATTTTAGAACACACAGTAGCTACAATACGTTAAAAAATTCTGTTATTACCAACACGGGTTTATTAAGTCCTGCTTATGGTGAAGCTTGTTATTTAGGCACAGCTATTAGTAATTGGGATAAAATAAGTAATGGTAAACCTGATACAAGCAATTACAATATTATTGAAGGAAATACTTTAGGACCAAACGTTGCTGCCGAAGGGGTAGACGTAAAGGAAGGAACAATAGGAAATATTATTCGCAACAATATATTTTATGGGAAAGGTCAGCTAGGTGTTAATGGTGGCGATAGTTGGATGGATGTAAAAGGAAGTTATACCATTATTGAAAACAATAAAGGCTACGATGCTTTGGTAGATGGCTTTCAGGTACATATTAAAGGTGATGGTTTTGGAGAGAACAATGTTTTTATAAATAACTATTGTGAAGTAAATAGCAAAGGCATGGGCTTTTATATTCAGAAGAAAGGAGAATCTGCAAATGGAAATATTGTTTATGAAAACAATGTTGTAAAAAATGCAGAAAAAGGGGTTACCAATATTTTAATCACAACTTCAAAAAAATAAATTCTTATGCTAAATAAATTTAGTTTGGCCAATAAAGTAATTGTAGTTACTGGCGGTACTGGTATTTTAGGAAATGCAATGATTGATGCTATTGTAGAAGCAGGAGGAACTGTAGGTATTTTAGGCAGGAAAAAAGAAGTGGCAGAAGCTAGAGCCAATGCTATAATTGAAAAAGGTGGTAAAGCAATTGCTTTAGTTGCCGATGTAATGAATGTTGAACAGTTACAAGTTTGTAAACAACAAGTATTGGCTGCATTTGGTAAAATTGACGGCTTAGTAAATGCTGCAGGTGGAATTATGCCTGAAGGTGTTTTACAACCTTCAGACGATATTTTTTCGATGAATGTTGAAGGCATGAAAAAAACAATGGATCTGAATTTGTGGGGAACAATTATTCCTACACAAGTATTTGGAGAAGCCATTGCTTCAACGTCGGGTAAAGGAAGTATTGTCAATATTTCTTCAATGAATAGTAAAAGAGCCATTACAAAAGTACTGGGTTACAATATGGGTAAAGCAGCTGTAGATTGTTACAATCAATGGTATGCTGTTGAATTGGCCAACAGATATGGCGATAAACTTAGAATGAATGCTATTGCACCTGGCTTCTTTTTAACAGAACAAAACAGAAATTTATTAACTACTCCAGATGGTGGTTATACAGAACGTGGGCAATTGGTAATTAAGCAAACACCTTTTAAACGCTTTGGCGATGCATCCGAATTGCAGGGTGCTTTGGTTTGGTTATTAAGCGATGCTAGTGAGTTTGTAACAGGTTCTATGGTTTGTGTAGATGGAGGCTTTAGTATTTTTGGTGGCGTTTAATTGTGAAGAATTATGTATAGGTACATAAAAAAATGCTGTAGTAAAAACTACAGCATTTTTTATAAAACCAATTGTTGCTTTTTATTCAACAATTACTTTTAAAATATCGGTTACTAAACCATTGTTTGTAAAACGTACATAATACATTCCAGTTGTTCTTGGTGCTTTTAATGTTACAACAGAAGTTCCTGAAATATGTTGATGATTTTGTGCAGCAATGCGTTTACCATCTTGGGTAAACAATTCTGCTAAATATTCTGTAGTTGCATCATTGTTAATAGAAATTTTAATTAAATCTTTTGTTGGATTGGCCATCAATTCAATTGATTTTTTTGTTGATGTTCTTAACAAAATTGCATTTCCGTAAGTAGATGCTCCATCTTTATCAACCAACTTTAAACGGTACCAAGTGTTTTTTGTAATTGCCGAATTTGCTGTATAAGCACTATTGCTACCTTTTGCAGCTACAGTTGCAACCTTAAGCCAATTCACTGCATTTGCACTAGCTTCAACATCGTAATGACTAAAGTTAACTTCAACATTAGAAAGCCAGCTTATGTTTGCAATATTGTTCTTTATATCGCCTTTAAAATAGCCTAAAGCAGCAGGCATACTAACGTTGGTTACATAGTTACTAACTGTAGTAGCATTGCCTGGTGCATTCCAATCTGTACCATTTGTTTCGTTGGGTATAGCATCAAAGCAACCATGGCCAATAGCAGCTCCTCCATTATTACCAGTAATTATAAATTGTACATCGCATAAAATTCCAAATCCAATTATTGAACGTGGTACTCTTATTTCTAAAAATCCATTGTTTGAGCCATCAAAAGTTGATTTTACTTCTGTACCAGCACCATTAACATTGGTTCCAGTGCCTGTCCATGCACTACCATCCCAAACATGATATTCTGCATAATTGCCACCTGCAATATCTCCTCTAAATAAAAAATCGGGTTTGTTGGTATGATTGTAAGTAATTGTTCTACCCCAAGAATCGTCAGTTCCTCCACCAGGTTTTGTGTTTACTGCAAAAACAAATTGTTGCCAATTCTCTGCTGTACATTCAGCACCAAAGTATACATAATCATTGTCGTAGGTTACATATAATTTTTTTGCATTTGCATTAGACCAACCTGCAGTGCCATTGCCTGTTGCAACTTCAGTTCCCCATCCTTCAGATGCACTATATACACCATTGATTGTTGGCGTTCCAGCAAATCCACTTCCCACTAGAAAAAATGAGAAAATAGTAAAGATTTTTTTCATAATAATCGCTTTTTTTGAGTTTAATATGTACAAAGTACACACTTTTTTTTAACAAAAAAATATTTCTTGAAAAAAATTATCAATTAGTTTTACCGCCATGTGGATGATTTGTAAAAAAGAATGGCAACAATTTTTTAGTAACCTCACTGGTTACATGGTTATTTTGGTGTTTTTAATAGTCAATGG
>JAGOUF010000292.1 GCA_018061385.1 Chitinophagaceae bacterium
ATCTTGATCCAACACATCAAGCATAGAACTCCTTGTAAGTTGTGTAATAATGGCCAATGGCCGAATCCCTAAAGTTATTGCTGGTAGAATGATATTTTTAAGTTGCAATTGTTCTCCTTTAAAGGCATCAATATCATACAAGCTACCTGTTAATTGTAAGCCAGTATAATTGCTTAACACAAAACCAAAAATATATGCCAACACAATACCCATAAAAAATGAAGGAGCAGAAATGCCCAATACACTTGCAAAAATGCTGCCTGTATCCATCCAAGTATTTTGTTTTACAGCAGCCAAAACTCCCAATAAAATACCAATTACTACAGCAATAAACATAGCTGCAAATGCTAGTAGCATGGTTCTAGGCAAAGCATCTATCAATACTTCACTTACATTCTTTTTTGTTTGATAACTTCTTCGTAAATATGGAACCTTCAACCCTACATTGCCAATAAAAAAACCTTTTAATTGCTTTTCATTTCTTTCTGCTTTGGAGTGTATAGCAATAGGACTTACGTCGTTGGCATATAATAAAAATTGTTTCCATTTAGGTGCATCTAATGCCAATTCTTTTCTAATGTTTTTAATGGTTGTACTATCACCTGTTTGACCCAACACCAATCTTGTAGGATCTCCAAAACCTTGAAACAAAAAAAATACCACTACTACAACTCCTACTAAAACTAGTAAACCATAAAATATTTTTTTTGTGATGAAGTTTAACAAAACTGGCTAATTAATTAATGACTAAAGTTGGTTAATTGCTTGTGCTATTGATGGTTTCTAACAATGCTTTTTCATTTGCATAACTTAGCTTCTTTATAATGTTAGCACCCTTCATAAACAAATAAGTAGGGTTTACCCTTGCTGCTGTTTTAATTACAGTAGCATCGCAAGATAAAACTGATATAGCACTAAATTGTTGTTGTGCATTTGCAACATCGGCAGTTACTAAAAAAATGGGTATTTTATTTTTTTGAGCAACATCCATTACCAAAGCTAAGTTTCCATTTTTCCATTTGTTTATGTTATTCAAATCTTTAGCAAATAACAATACATAATTTTGATTGCTGGTTAGTAATGCTTGGGTTGTATCGTTACCAAACTTTGTAGTTAATACAAAATCTGTAATCTTAGGCAATCCCGTTCCCTTTCTAATCAACTTATCATATCTGTTTACAAACACATAGCTATCGTCAAAATCATCTGGAAAATGGTCTTGATCAAACTCCAATTCTTTCCCATTTTTTTGATACTTAAATGTAATAGCAAAACTATCTGCAACAGCATTTGGTGGTAATTTCATGCCATCGGCAATATTTTTTCCTTTTGCAAAAGGCAAACAATCCATTACAGGTAAATATTTTTGTACATACAATTGTAAAACCATAGTTGCTATTGCAGAAAATAGTACAATCCCAATTGCTGTATTTTTTGTAACCATTGGCTTTACGTCATGGGCTTTAAAAAATAGTACAACTATTAATAGTAGCAAAATAATATCTTTTGTAAAAGTTTGCATTGGCGACAATGGCACACAATCTCCAAAGCAACCACAGGCATGTATTTTTCCAGAGAACAACACATAACTGGTTAAAAAAGTAAAGAATACAATGAGTATTAATAACAACCAACTAAACCTTTTCATTTGCCAACCAACAATTACTGCAACGCCAGCAACAACTTCCAATAAGTTCATTCCTACAGAAGCCAACAAGGTAAAATCATGAAATCCTTTTAGTCCCCAAGCCTCAAAAAATTCTTGCATTTTATAGCTTAACCCAAGTGGATCATTGGCCTTAATTAAGCCAGAAAAAATAAACAACAAACCCACTATCCAACGAATAACTAGCAAATATTTTTTCATGTGTAATCATTAAAAAATTAAAACCTAATTCCTTCAAACACCTACAACTACCAACTTATAACTCTAATGTACCCCTTCTTCAATCAATATCAACCCAAAAACGCTATAATTTAAAATGTCAACATAATTGGCATCAATACCTTCACTGATAATTGTTTTACCATCGTTAACTAAGATTTGCTTAATGCGTTGTAATTTCATAATTATTAAATCGGCAAAACTTTCTTGACTCATATCTCTCCAAGCCTCACCATAATCATGGTTTTTATTCAACATAGTATCCTTAGAAAATTTCACCCATTTTTCGTACCAATCATTCACTTGATCAACTGGCAGTTCTTCAATTTTTGCTTCACCTAATTCTAATTGAATCATTCCAATTACTGCATAATTAACAATGCCTTTAAATTCATCAGCAATATTATCGCCAACCAATTGTAATTTTTTGTCTTGTATCGTTCTAATTCGCAAAGCTTTAATAAAAATTTGATCCACTACACTTATGGGTCTTAACACACGCCAAGCAGTGCCATAATCTTTTGTTTTTTTAATAAAAATATCTTTACAACTTTTTATTATTTCATCATATTGAACATTCGTATTACTCATTCTAATTGTTTTTATATAACAAGCAGTAAAGCATAAATCAACATTACTGGCGTCGCACCATTCAAGGCTTTGTTCTTTAATGTACTGTTTAAACTGCAATATAAAATATGAAACGATGAAAAACTTATTTTGCTCGTTTTAATTACTTACAATTGTGTATTCATCCATCAATAACCAACAATCTCAGTTTCAATGTTCACCCTAAACTATAAAGGAAAATTACTCAGCATTGCACAACCCATTGTAATGGGAATTGTAAATACTACACCAGATTCTTTTTATACCAATAGCCAGCAACAAAGCATTGAATCTGCATTTTTAACAGCAGAAAAAATGCTACAAGATGGAGCAGCAATTGTAGATATTGGTGCACAAACAACCAAGCCAGAAAGTAGTGAAGTTGGTATAGAAGAAGAACTAAAAAGAGCAATTCCTGTAATTGAAAAAATACACACAACGTTTCCCGAAGCCATTATCTCTATTGATACCTATCATGCAATAGTTGCAAAAAAAGCTGTTGAAGCTGGTGCAAGTATTGTTAATGATGTAAGTGGTGGATTAATGGACAAACAAATGTTGCCAACTGTTGCAGCATTGCATGTACCTTTTATTTGTATGCACATGAAAGGTACACCAAAAAATATGCAACAAAACCCAACTTATAACAATGTAACAGAAGAAATATTCACCTTTTTTATTGAAAGAATTGAAGCTTGTAAAAAAGCTGGCATTAACGATGTAATTATAGATCCAGGTTTTGGGTTTGGCAAAACCATTGAACACAATTATACATTACTTAAACAGTTGGCTGCATTTAAAATACTACAAAAACCAATACTATTGGGTGTTTCAAGAAAATCTATGATTTACAAACCTTTGGAAATTACTGCCAATGAAGCGTTGAATGGAACTACTGTTTTACACACAATTGGTTTGCTAAATGGTGCTAGTATATTACGTGTACACGATGTAAAAGAAGCCATTGAATGTATTAAACTAACGCAACTCTACAACCAATCTAAAATTTAAAGCCAAACGTTAACATCACATTTTCACGACTGCCAGTTTGCTCAGCAAAAGTATTGGGCTTATCATTTAAACGATAAGGAAAAACTACATCTTTATTAAAACTATGCACATAAGCTAAATCAATAAATATTCCTTTGTCTCTATACCCAATTCCTCCAGTAGCCAATATTCTATTGGCTTTTAAATCTTTATTTTTATAAGGGCTGCCATAATAAGCTCCACCCAATCTAAACATAATGGTATGCAATTTTAATTCTCCACCCAATCTTAAATTCACATTGCCTTTGTAATAATCTTTCACTTCTGTATTCACCATTTTCAAGTAAGATTTTGGAACAAATTCAGCGTCTATACCAGTATCGTCAGTTGCAATAAATCTTGCTCCTCTATAATTTACATACTCAATATCAGCACTTAAAAAAGCCCTTTGTTTTCTAGTATCTTTTACTTCTCTAAAAACATAACTAGCACTTGCAATTGCACGCCATGGTGTAATTGTAGAATATCTTCTTATACCAGCATTGCCACTATTTAAAGC
>JAGOUF010000293.1 GCA_018061385.1 Chitinophagaceae bacterium
TATCTTTTCGTTAATGCTATATTTCATTCCAAAACCAATGGGAAAACAAATGGCCATGGTGCCATAAGGTTTTAGGTTTGGATAGTTTACTTTGTCTTGCTGTCCCTCAGTTCCAATAGAACGTAAATTATATTTTTCTCCATATAAATATGCATAAGGATCGTACGCAAAAGCTCCAATGCCTAAAGAAACATAGGGGGTAAAACGAAATTCATCAAAGCCTGGTTGAAAACGAAAGAAGTTAAAATCGCCACTAATACTAAATTCCCAAATATTGCTGTTAAAACTAAGGTTGCGTTTTTTTTGGGTAAAATTATCTTTGTAACTAATGTATTTGTCTGAATAGCCAACAAACGCATAATTGGCTGCTACTTTTATACCCACATAATTGTTGAATTGTTTTCTAAAAAAAATGCCACCGGCAAACTTAGGTTTGGTATTAAATAATTTCATACCTGCTGTTAAATCGCCCAAATAATGTCCTACACCAACGCTTACACCAAACTCACCTTCGTGCACAAATGCTTCCATTAATTGGGCACGACTTGTTAAGCTAATGAACGAAATGATGAGTATTGCTAAAACTTTTTTAAACATTACTTTGGTTAAGTGTGTAAACAATTCTTTTATAGAACGTAAAAATGTGCTTTTTCTTGCTCTTATTTTGTGAATGGGAATATAAAATTTAAATAAAAGAGATTATGCACTTTATTGCATAACTCATAAGATGCTGATAAGAATGTATTTGCTGTATTAATTTCTTTTATCCATGCCCCAAGTAAGCTTATTTCTTAAGGTAGAAAGAAAGCTTCCTTCGTTTAAACGAATAAGGTTAATCTTAAAACTTTCTTTTTTAACTGCAATTTGAATGTCTTTATGTACAACTTCTCTACGAGCATCTAAGGCACAAATAAAATGATCGGTTCGTCCTTCTATTTCAAAAGAAATAATATTATCGTCTGGTACAATAATACTTCTAACATTTAAGTTGTGAGGAGCAACAGGCGTAATTACAAAAGTTGATGAATCTGGAAAAACAATGGGACCATTGCAACTCATATTATAACCTGTGCTACCGGTTGGCGTAGAAACAATTAAACCATCGGCCCAATACGTATTTAAAAATTCTCCATTTAAGTAAGTATGAATTTTAATCATTGGAGAAGTGTCTCTTTTGTGAATTACAAATTCATTTAAACCAACAGGAGCATCGGCAAATAAAGGCAAATTGGCATCTACATGTATGAGCGATCTTTTATCTACAATAAAAGTTTGATTCACCAATGCATCTACGGCTGAGTTTAATTCTTCTTTATTAATGTTGGCTAAAAAACCCAACCTTCCAAAGTTTACACCCAATAACGGAATGGCAGAATCTTTAATTAATGTAACTGCATCTAACATTGTTCCATCGCCACCTAAACTAATTAAACAATCTACATCTTTGTTTAAATCGCCTGATGTTTGAAAGTAACTGATATTGCTAGTAATATCATCACCTAAATTAAAAGTTTCGTGCAATTGTTTGTACAATACAACGTCTATATTTTGTTGTGCTAAAGCCTGTAATAAAAATTGTAAAGGGTTTTCTTGCTCTGCATCTAAACCTCTACTATAAATAGCTACTTTCATTTTCTAACGTTTAAAAAATGCGATTGGTGCATACAATTAAAGCACTAAAGATACTGTTTTGCAAAAGGAAGATAGGTTAAAAATCTCCTCTTGTTCTAAAGGCAAAACCTTTATCGCCAAATTGGTTAAAACTATATTCAAGTCTAAATACAAAATCGTAGATAGAAACGATATCTAAACCAATGCCAGCAGTACGCAATAAACGATTGTGAAAGTTGTTGGTAATCGTTGGATTGGAATTGTGTACAAACCCTAAATCTCCAAAAGCTTTTAAGTAAAAACTAAACGGAATTTTATCGTGACTTTTACTTTTAATAGGATTTTTAAATATGTATGTAAATAACTTTTTATAAAAAGTAGTATTGCTTAAAAAACCAGCAGTGCCATCAATTACATAGTTTTCCATTCCTCTTAAATAACTATCGCCATAGCCCAATAAACCCATATTGTAAAATGGTTGGTTGGCATTAAATCTTACAACTCCGTAATTGTGAAATTGCACAAAACTGTTCTTTGTAAGTGTTATAGCATTGGTTGTTTCTAAAGAAAGAGAGGTTATGTTGAAGCTTTTTTTGAAACCTCTGTGAAAAAAACCTACCTCATACATAAACCCTTTTTTGGGAAAAGGAATATAGTCTACCCCATAATACTGCAATGTTGTAGCTGCCGATAAATAAGCCAATGTATTGCCACTGTTGGCAGGAAGATATTGTGGGTTTAATTTTAAAATGGTATCGTTAACAATATCTTTTGCATAGGTGAATGAGGCATAAAAACGATACTTAGAATCTGGCCTGTAAGAGTACGTTCCTGTTGCTCTAATTGCCTCACGTACAAACCCATCGTTTAATTTAAAAAAAGCTTGTTTGTTGTTAAGGGTGGCATAGTTCATTTCTCTTTGCTTGTTGTAACTAAAGCCAATACCAAAGCCATGTTTCAACGTTTTATCTGCAAAAGGTTGACTGTAGTTTAAAGCTATTTGTCTATTGTATCCAGTTACAACATCTAAGCTAACTTTATCATTGCGACCACTTACATTGTGTTGAAAAAATTTCAATCCATAATTAACACGGTCTAAACTTCTATTTTGATCGAACCACCATTGGTTAAAATTTCTATCAATTAACTTAAAATATGGCAATGGAAAAATGTACCAGCGTTCTTTTAAATCAATATTGATGGAGGCAATATTTTTTGTAATGTAAGAAACGTACACTGTAGCATCAACAAATAAGGCAGTGTTCATTATTTGTTCTCTAGCAAGTTCTAATTTTTCTGTTAATTGAGCAGGTGTAACAACATCGCCTTCTTTAAAAGGCACTTCTCTAAATACAATGTAATTTTTTGTTTTTTTATTTCCTTTTAAAACTATTGAACCAATGGTATAAATAGTTGTGTCATTTGATTTGTGTGTATGCAGTAAGGTTGAATCTTTGCTTAAAGTATCTTCTTGTGCAAACGATAAAGCAGTAATAAAATTAAAAAATACTATGATGATACCCTGCAATAATTTCATAATTTTTTGTGTGTAATGGCTTACTTATAAAGTAAAGCGTTTGTGCTAAAAGCAAATCAATAAATACTTAAATAGCAAGGTTAATGCAATAAATTAAATGTTTAAATAAAACATTAATTGATTAAAATTTTCTTTTAATTGATTGCCATATTGCTCTTCGCCAAAATAATATTTTATTGAATAATCGTAGCGTTGTAACGTAGCCACAATATCACTTATTTCTGCTTTATTAATTTTAATGGTTACTAAAATTAATCCTGTTTCGGCTTCAATACTTGTGTTTAATTGAGTAATGTAAGCATCGTTGGTTTCAACTAAACGGCTTAATTCGCCAAAAGAAAAATGACGTTTTTCTGTTTCTAAAACAATAATTCCACCAGGTTCTTCGGTACCTAAAAAATGAGCAAAATAGTTGATTAATTGAGGCAATGTAATAATGCCCAGCAATTCAGTTTGATCGTTTACTACTGCTATTGCAGTAAGTTGATGTTGGGCAATGCTTTTAACAGCAGTTAAAAAAAATTCTTCGGCTTTTACAAATGCATGAATGAGTTGATCTTCTATCGACGCAATTGAGTTGCTTTCGTCTGCGGCATCTAACAACTCATCTTTGCCAATTAAGCCAACAAATTTTTCTTCATTCAATACAGGAAGATGCAATACATCATAATCTTCCATTAATTGTAATGCAAAACTTATTTTATCGAATAAGTTAAGTGTGGGATAACTATTTTGTATTAACTGTTGTGCAAGCATGTTCTATTAACGACACTACAAATGATATAATTGTTGCAGCAATTAACTATGTTTTTGTAAAAAATTTTGTAAAATAATATTGAACTCTCCTGGTACTTCCATCATTGGGGCATGGCCACATTTATCTACAA
>JAGOUF010000294.1 GCA_018061385.1 Chitinophagaceae bacterium
TCCAAAAACAACACCTCTACTAGCTCTATGTCTTTGTAATCGAACAAGGTTTAATCTAATTTGTGCAATGAACAATTCCTCAAATTTTAATCTATGCAATGCTTGTTCATATGCTTTTAAATTAGAAGGAAAATGAATGTTGACGTAAGCCTCAAAACGGCTCATTAACTTGTACTGTTTTAGCAAGTGTGTTGGAATGTTTTCTTCTACATCTTTGGGTTGAATTAGAGGCAATAAAACCTGTGTTAATTTAGCAATTTGCCTACCATTTAATGCTCTTGCTTTTAATTTTTCTGTTGATGGATATACAGGTTCTAAATGTGCTTTCCCATCTGCATTTGCAGGAATAAACAACTCAATTTCTGGATGAACAATTTGTGGTTTATTATTAAAAAATCCAACTTTCCCAAAAACCAAATACAAACTGCCTTCATTAAAATTTTTAATTACCCAATTAATGCCCTGAAACCAAACCAATTCAACAACACCAGTACTGTCTTTTAAATAACCTACCAAACGTTTGCTTCTACCTTCTCCAAAAATTTGTAAATTTTCTAGCTTGCCAGCAACTTGAATAAATTCTGATTGAAAGTTTATTTCTTTAATTGTTGCAACTTTTGTTTTATCAATATGTCTATTGGGAAAAAAGTTCAACAAATCTTTAAAAGTAAAAATGTTCAGTTCCTTTTTCAACAAATCTGCACGTAAAGGACCAACGCCTTTTAAATATTCAATTGGAGAAGCTAATATGGAAACTGTTTGATTGATGATGTTGTTTTTTGAACTTGTACAAATATCGGTGTGAAAACTTTTCGTAAGGCATGAATTTATTGGAATATTACTTATTGAACTTGAAAAAACGAAAGGCAGCTATTCGGCTATATTTCATGTCTTTAACAAAAATCTACTCCCGATATTTGTATGCATAGAATTTTACCTATTTTTTTATTACTTTATTTTTTTGCGATACTTACTTTTCATACTTTTTTCAGTAATATGTTTGTTTGTACAAGCACAAATAAATATGCCATCTAATGTTGTAAAGAAGAAAATTGCAACGAAAGGAACTGTTTATTTAGGAGAAAATAGAATTGTACCCAATACATTGATTATTGAAAATTTAGACTCTAGTTTTTATAAGTTTAACAATCAAACAGTATCTATTTTATGGACAAAGCAACTTACCGTTGATAGTGTTTGGATACAATACAGAGTATTTAATTTTAAGTTGAAAACCTTTAGCAATCGCTTAAATTACGATAGCGTAAAAAATAATTTTTTGGCTCAGCCTTTTATTTTTAATAGAAACAATACTGTACGCAATGAAGGAGGTTTTTTTGGTGTAGGAAATAATGTGAATTACAATGGAAGTTTTGGTAGAAGTTTAAGTTTTGGAAACAATCAAAATGCTGTATTTAACTCACAATTAAATTTACAAATTACAGGTATGTTGGGTGATAGCATTGAATTGGCTGCTGCTATTACTGATAACAATATTCCAATACAACCCGATGGAACAACACAACAGCTGAATGAATTTGATAAAATTTTGTTGCAGTTTAAAAAGAAAAACTGGTCAATTGATTTGGGAGATATAGACTTGCGTCAGTCAAATTATTATTTCCTCAACTTTTATAAACGATTGCAAGGAGTTTCTTACGAGAAAAAAAATAAACAAAATAAACTTTTATTGGCAGGTGCAATTGCCAAAGGAAAATTTGTAAGAAATGTTTTTCAAGGACAAGAAGGAAATCAAGGGCCATATAGGTTACAAGGAAATAACAATGAATTTTATTTAATTATTTTATCGGGTACAGAAAGAGTTTTTATAGATGGTGAAATGATGCAACGTGGAGAAGATCAAGATTATACCATTAATTACAATACTGGAGAAATTGTGTTTACACCAAAACGCATGATTACAAAAGATAAACGAATACAAGTTGAATTTGAATATGCCGATAGAAATTATTTAAACTCCATTTTATTTGCTAGCAATGAGTTGAAGGTGAACAAAAACCTCACTATCAATATCGCAGCATACAGCAATGTTGATGCAAAAAATTCTTCAATCAATCAATCCTTAGATGTTAATCAAAAACAATTTCTTGCCAATTTGGGTGATAGCGTACAAAATGCTTTTTATAAAACGGCCAGTTTAGATACGTTTTCTGCCAATAAAATTTTATATGCAAAAAGAGTAAATCCTGTAAATCCATTGTGGGATAGTATTTATGTTTATTCAACCCATGTAGATAGTGCTAAATTCAATCTTAACTTTATTGAAGTTGGTGCAAACAATGGCGATTATATTCCTTTTTTTAATGGCGTTAATGGAAAAGTATATCAATACATTGCTCCCATAAACAATGTAAAGCAAGGCAATTACGAAGCTGCTTCTTTTTTAGTTACACCCAAGAAACAACAATTGCTTACCGTGCAAACATTTTATCAAATTAATGAAAAAACATTTTTGCAAACCGATGTAGCTTTAAGCAATTATGATATTAATACTTTTTCTACAAAAGATAAAGGCAACAACAATGGGTTGGCTGCTAAATTTTTATTGAACAGAAATAGTAACTTAAGTAAAAATGTACAGTTGTTATCAACCATTGGCTACGAGTGGGTTGATGAAAAATTTAGATCAATTGAACGCTTACGAGGTGTTGAATTTGCAAGAGATTGGGGCTTACAAATTATACCCAATTATGCAACAGAACATTTGCCAAAAGCAAGCATAGAAATTAAACAAATTAAAACACAAGCTTCGTTAAAATATATGTTAGATGGTTATGTGAGAAGTGATGATTTTAATGCCATTAAAAATTCGTTACAATACAATGACAACAATGGTTTGGGTGGCTTAAGTTATATAACCTCATTGAATGTAGTAAACAACAATACACCAACCGAAAAAGGCTTTTTCTTAAAATCTTCTGTCGATATTTCTAAGGTTTTTTCTAAGCTCAATAATTATCAAATTGGAGCTACTTATTTAATAGAACACAATCAGCAAAAAAACAAATTAACCGATACGGTAACTCCTTTAAGTTTTGCTTTTGAAAATATGGGTTTCTATGTGAAGAGTAACATTGCCAATGCCAATAAATGGAGTTTTAATTTTTTTACAAGAGCCGATAAATTGCCTTTTGAGAAAACATTACTTCAAACAGATAAAAGTAACAACTACAATTTTTTAGCAGAGCTTTTAAAAAATAAAAAACATCAATTTAGGTTGAATATTACCTATAGAGAATTGCTCATTAAAAACAGCTTTTTAACCAATATAAAAGCCGATAAAAGCTTGTTAAGCCGATTTGAATACATTGTAAACGAATGGAATGGTTTTTTAACAGGAACAACACTGTACGAAATAGGATCGGGGCAAGAACAAAAACGAGATTTTACTTATATAGAAGTACCAGCAGGTAGAGGCGAATTTGCATGGAATGATTACAACAATGACGGAATTCCACAGTTGAATGAATTTGAAATTGCTTTGTTTCAAGATCAAGCAAAATATATTCGAGTTTTTACGCCAACCAATCAATTTGTAAAAGCCAATTACACACAATTTAATTACAATATCAGCATTAATCCTAGAGTATTGGTATCAAAAATGAAGAATAAAAAATTGGCAAAATTTATTGCAAGGTTTAGTGTACAATCTGCCATGCAAACTGGTAAAAAAGTATTGGCAAATGGAACTACACAATACAATCCATTTAAAGGAAATATTGCCGATACTTCTTTAATTTCTTTAAACAATATTTTTAGCAATAGCATTGCTTTTAATAGGTTTAGTAGCGTTTGGGGTTTTGATGTAAGCAATGTTCGCAACTACAATAAATCATTGCTAACTTATGGTTTTGAGAGTAGACAATTGGTTGATTGGTTAATAAGAGGTAGAATTAATTTTAAACAACAATACACGTTAGAAATTATTCAAAAAATAGCCAACAATCAATTAACTACACCAAGTTTTTCCAATCGAAATTATACGTTAGATATTGTAAGTACAGAGCC
>JAGOUF010000295.1 GCA_018061385.1 Chitinophagaceae bacterium
ATGAGGGGCATTGAAAGCAATGGAATGATTTTAATGGCTGAAGATAAAGCAGGGAAATTATATTTTGTAAATCCAGACAATGCAATTGATGCTGGAAGTTCTGTGAGTTAATTGCAATTTTATTTGTAGAAAACCACCAGAAGGGTGGTTTTTTTTATGAATTTTAGAATTAGTTGCATAGCTAACTAATTTTTTATTAGCTTTGATTCTCACAGAAATCGCCAAAAACGCAGAATGTGCAACTAGAAAGTCTGTCATACCAAATTCGAGCAGCCATTTTTGAAGTTTTTAAAGACCTTGGATCTGGTTTGTTAGAGAGTGTTTATGAGGCTGCATTAGTGAAGGAATTTGAATTGGTTGGCATTGCTGCAAAATCTCAAATTGCTTTACCAGTTAATTATAATGGCAGGTTTTTAGAATTGGGTTTTAGAATTGATATTCTAGTGAATGAAAAAAAATATTATTGAAATAAAATCTGTAAAAGAATTAGAAGATGTACATAAAAAACAATTACTAACTTATTTGAAGCTAAGCGGAACTGAGCTTGGATTTTTAGTAAATTTTAATACAACTTTCCTTCAAGATAAAACTTCAATTATTAGAATTGTAAATAATTATAAAGAATAAAATTCAGCGTATTCTCCGTTTTCCGAGAGAAAAAAAATAAGAAATATGAAAAGAGTCATTAAAAAAGTTGCCGTTTTAGGAAGTGGTGTAATGGGTAGTAGAATTGCTTGCCATTTTGCTGGTATTGGTGTACAAGTATTGTTGTTAGATATTGTATCAAAAGATACACCTGCTGACGCAAAGCCTATTGCAAAAAATAAAATTGTCAATGATGCTCTTACAGCAGCCATCAAAAGTAATCCTAGTCCTGTTTACACAAAAGATGTTATAAATAAAATTACCACTGGCAATTTTGATGACAATATGAAAGATATTGCCAATTGCGATTGGATTATTGAAGTGGTAATTGAACGTTTAGATATTAAACAACAAGTATATGAAAAAGTAGAACAGTTTAGAAAAGCTGGAACACTCATTACTTCCAATACTTCAGGAATTCCTATTCATTTATTAAGTGTTGGTAGAAGCGAAGATTTTAAAAAGAATTTTTGTGGAACACACTTTTTCAATCCTCCACGTTATTTAAGGTTGTTAGAAATTATTCCAACCCCAGATACTGACGCAAGTGTGGTAGACTTTTTAATGCATTATGGCGATTTATATTTAGGCAAAACAACAGTATTGTGTAAAGATACTCCAGCATTTATAGCCAATAGAATAGGGGTTTTTAGCATTATGAGCATTTTTCATTTAATGGAAAAATTGGGCCTAAATATTGATGAAATCGATGCATTAACTGGACCAATAATTGGTCGCCCAAAATCTGCAACATTTAGAACAGCCGATGTTGTAGGTATTGATACATTGGTAAAAGTTGCAAAAGGCGTTGCAGACAATTGCCCAAATGATGAAGCAAAAGAAATTTTCACCATTCCAAGTTGGTTAGATAATGTAGTAGCCAATAATTGGCTAGGCGATAAAACCAAACAAGGGTTTTTCAAAAAAACAACAACGGCAGCCGGTAAAGAAATTTTGACATTGAATTTGCAAACCATGGAATATGGTGCAAGGGTAAAGCCAAAATTTGCAACTTTAGAAACTGCTAAACCAATAGAAGACTTAAATACTAGATTAAAAGCCTTAAGTGCAGGAACAGATAAAGCTGGAGAATTTTATCGTTTGTTTCATTATTCTTTATTCTCTTATATTTCTCATAGAATTCCAGAAATAAGTGATGAGGTTTATAGAGTGGATGATGCTATGATGGCTGGTTTTGGTTGGGAAATTGGTGCCTTTGAAACGTGGGATGTTTTAGGCGTAGCTAAAACTGTTCAAGCAATGAAAGTAGCAGGTTATCAAGTTGCGTCATGGGTAGATGATATGCTTGCATTAGGTGCAACAAGTTTCTATAAAGTAGAAGCTGGTAAACGTTTGTATTATGATTTTTCTACAAAAACATATAAAGTATTGCCAGGTGGAGATGCATTTATTGTATTAAGCAATAATGCAGATAAATTGGTTTGGAAAAATTCTGCTTGCAAAATGTACGATATTGGCAATGGTGTTGCAGGCTTAGAGTGGAGTACAAAAATGAACAGTATTGGTGGCGAAGTTTTAGAAGGCATCAATAAATCAATTACACTTTCCGAAGAAAAATTTAAAGGTTTAGTGATTGCCAACTCAGGTGCAAATTTTAGTGCAGGTGCAAATGTTGGAATGATTTTTATGTTGGCAATAGAACAAGAGTACGATGAGTTAGATATGGCCATTCGTATGTTTCAAAATACCATGATGCGTTTGCGTTATTCTTCAGTACCTGTAGTAACTGCACCACATGGTTTAACCTTGGGTGGTGGTTGCGAAATGAATTTACATGCCGACAAAATTTGTGCTGCTGCTGAAACGTATATTGGTTTGGTAGAATTGGGTGTAGGCTTAATTCCTGGTGGTGGTGGCACAAAAGAATTTGTGTTACGAGCAAGCGATGAACTACATGAGGGTGAACCAGAAACCAATACTTTAAAAGATCGCTTTTTTGCAATTGCTACTGCAAAAGTGGCTACAAGTGCACAAGAAGGTTTTGATATGGGCATCTTAAGAAAAGGCCATGATGAAGTGGTAATGAATATTGGACGAAGAATTGCTGAAGCTAAAAAAAGTGTTGTAGAAATTTACGATGCTGGTTATACCATGCCACAACAACGTAAAGATATTAAAGTGTTGGGCCGTTTAGGGTTGGGTGCAATGTTGGCTGGTATTAATGGAATGCAACGTGGAAATTATGCTACAGAACACGATGCGTTGGTTGCAAAAAAATTAGCTTACGTTATGTGTGGTGGCGATTTAAGTGAACCACAATTGGTATCAGAACAATATTTGTTAGATTTAGAACGTGAAGCTTTTTTAAGCCTATGTGGCGAAAAGAAAACTTTAGAAAGAATACAAAGTGTTTTAAAAAGTGGTAAACCATTGAGAAATTAATGGGTTACTAAAAAGCAGTTTTATATTTTGTAACCAGCTGAAGTGCTACTATTTAACTTCAGTGGCGTCGCACCATTTTGGCTAAAAAATTTCTACTCAACATAAAGCGTAGAAAAAATATTAAATAGAATGAGCATCTTCTTCTGTAGATGCTCATTTTATTTTTAGCCTATTATTAAGTTATTGTTCTAGCATGTCAGGTCTAAAAATTCAGTCAATTCAAAATAAACTTTTGTGTATTTATTACACATTACCTATTTTTAGAAAATAATTCACTTTCTAAGTGTACATAAACGATTCTTGTATGAAAAAAAAGTTTACCAATTACTGGGTAAAAACCTTACTTGTTTTACTCATTATTTCTTGTTCATTTCAATCTTCATTTGCTCAACAAAGAGTTAAAAAAGTAATCTTTCAAGCCTTTTGGTGGGATTACTGGAACGAAAACTATCGTTTTGGTTGGGCTAATTATTTAACAGAGCTGGCACCACGTTTAAAAGCTGCTGGCTTTAATGCTATTTGGATTCCACCTGCAATGAAGCAAGCCAATCCAGATTATGTTGGTTATATGCCTTTTGACAATTACGATTTAGGCGATAAAAGGCAAAAAGGAAATGGACATCCATTAAACGATAGAATGAGAACTCGTACTGGTACTAAAGATGAGTTGTTAAGAATGATTGCAGTGATGCACGCCAATGGAATAGAAGTAATTCACGATGTAGTTTTAAACCACAATGGCGATGCTGGTGCAGGTGTAAACACTTTTGGTGCTCCTTCACCTGTTGGTTCTGCTGGAGCTGGTGGACAAGATCCTGCACCAAATTCAAGTGGTACAGCAAGTGGATTTAAAAATTTTCGTTACGTAAGTTATAACTCACCTTCATTAGACGAATTTCAAAACGATTATTGGACAAGAAATGGACGTTGGGCTAAAAATGCTTCCAACTTTTACAACTGCACCAGTGG
>JAGOUF010000296.1 GCA_018061385.1 Chitinophagaceae bacterium
GCTGTTGTAGCAAGCCCTGCAGACATTGGTAAAACAATGGCTGCTGAATTGGCCAAAAAGTAATAGTATTATAAGTATTAAGAAAAGGTCTTTGCAAATGCAAAGACCTTTTCTTTTTTATGTAGCGAACTATTGTTTCACATACTCTGCATAAAATAAAAAATACCCAATTCGTGGTATAGTTTACATGATTTTATCTATCCATATTGCACCTGAATAAATAAGTAACCTTATTTATTCAATTTCATAGGGGGTGCTTATGGCAGCAATGCCATAAGCTTTTTTATTATTTTTTATGTAATTACTTTCTCTTTTGCATCGCAGTAAGTTAAACGTCTAATTTTACTCATCTAACTTCTGTATTATGTTCAAATTACTTTTTTCAGTTACCATATTCATTCTTTCGTTTCAATTGTTGAATGCACAAACAAACGATACAACATTTAAAAAAGAGTGGATACATATTGATACTTTAATCATCAAAAAAAATCAACCCAAGACTGCTTTAAAAGAGGTAAATCAATTGTACACAGTAGCCAAGCAAAAACAATTACAATCGCAAATAATTAAATGTTTGGTATACAAATTGAGTTTAGAAGATAGAATATTTGAGAATAAACCCAACAATGCCATTAGCATTTTAGAAACTGAAATTGGCACATCAACAAACGAAGCAGCTAAAAGCATTTTATACAATCTATTGGCCAATAGATATTTACAATATTTCAATACCAATCGTTGGAAGTTTTACAATCGTAGCAAAACAATCAACTTCATAAAAACTGATATTGAAACTTGGAATGCAGATGATTTTAATGAAGCTATTGCCAATAATTATTTATTAAGCATTCAACAAGCTCCACTTTTAAAAAATATTCGTTTAGAAACTTTTGATGCAATTGTTATAAAAGGAAATGCCAGAAATTTACGTCCCACTTTATACGATGTTTTAATTCACGAAGCATTGGATTATTTTAAATCTGGCAGTTATTATATAACCCAACCAACTGTTGCATTTGAATTGAATAATATCAATGCACTTGCACCAATAAAAATATTTTTAAACACAAAATTTAAAACCAAAGACACATCTTCTCATTTATTAATTTGTTTACAATTATATCAACAACTCATACAATTTCACATAAACGATGATAATAAAAACGCTTTGCTGGATGTAGATTTAGAAAGAATAGAATGGGTAAACAACAACCTTGTGCATGCAGATAAAGAAAAAAAGTATCAAACAACTTTAGAAAGTATTGCCCATTATCCGTTTAGTAAAGCTGCACAAGCCAATTATTTATTGGCGTTAATTGAAACTCAAAAAGCAAATACCTATCAACCTTTTGGCAACACTAGCAACCAATTTGCAAATTTACAAGCATTAAAAATAATTAACCAAGCACTTAAAAAATATACTGACGTAAGTGAAGGAACTACTAACCTACAAAATTTAAAAGAAGAAATTTTAACCAAACAAATAAATACAGAAACCGAAAAAGTAAATGTGCCAAACAAACCTTTTAGAGCATTGGTTTCATACAAAAATGTTGACACTTTATTTGTAAGAATAATTGATGCAAAGAAAATAAATGACCATTCTTATTCAAAGAAAACAACAACAGAATTTGAGATTTATACAAAACAGCCTGCTTACAAAAGTTTCTATCAAATTTTACCTAAAACAAACGACTATCAAACCCACTCAGTTGAAATAAAGATTGATGCATTACCTGTTGGAGAATATATTTTATTAACGAGTAGTGGTGCAAATTTTGTAGACACATTAGATGAAATGAGCAAACAACAATTCTATGTTTCAAACATTGGCTATGTAAAAAATGGAAATGATATTTTTGTATTGAATAGAGAAACTGGATTGCCATTAAACAATGTTGAAGTAAAAGTTTATAAAGATGAATGGGTAAGTACAAAAAACATTTCAATAAAAAAATTAATTGAAACAAAAAGAACCAATAAAAACGGATTCTTCCAGTTAGCTACTAAAGAAAATTACTACAATTATTACTTTCATTTTATTGGCAATAAAGATGAACTTAAAATGAACAGTAATGAATATTATTATGGTCGATACAATAATACAGAAGATGATGACGATGATTACAAAAAAGATGAATGGGAAGAGTATGAAGAAGACAAAGCAAAGATTTTCTTTTTTACTGATAGAGCAATTTACAGACCAGGGCAAACTGTTTACTTTAAAGGCATTGGCATAACTAAAGATTTAAAAAGCAAACAACAAAAGGTGTTTACACCAAAAGATAGCATTAAAATTTTTCTCTTAGATGTTAACGATGTAGAAATAGATTCTCTAACATTTAAACCAAATATTTATGGTTCTTTCAGTGGAAATTTTAAAATTCCACTAAATGTGTTAACAGGAGAATTTAGAATTGAAGCAGAAGATTTTGACAATAGCCAAAAAAGTTTTAGGGTTGAAGAATACAAACGACCTAAGTTTTATGTAGAATTTATTACAGTAAAAGGTAGTTACAAAATAAACGATAGTGTTACCATTACTGGCTTTGCCAAAGCTTATGCTGGCAATAATATTGACAATGCTAAAGCCAATATTACGATTACTCGTAAAGCTAGATTTGTGTATGATTGGTATTGGAGAGGTGGTTACAAACCAACAGTAAGCAATAAAAACATTTTGGATACAACTATTGCTACTGACGCAAGTGGACAGTTTTCCATAAATTTTAAAGCCATTGCCGACGAAAGTGTTGATAAAAACGCTGGCCCATTTTTTGATTATCTAGTTGAAACTTCGGTTACAGACAACAATGGTGAAACTAGAGAAGCCAACACAACAATTACAGTTGGTTACAAAAGTTTAATCTTAAACATTAAATCTCCAACAATTGCTATTGCCGATAGCACACAAACACTTCAAATAACTACAAAAAATTTAAGCAACGAAACATTACCTGCAACTGTAGATGTAAAAGTATTTGCTGTACAAACACCTGAAAGATTAATTAGAAAACGATTTTGGCAACAACCCAATCAATTTGTTTTTACAAAAGAACAATACATACAATATTTTCCAAACGATGATTATGCCGATGAATTGAATGATAAAAATTGGTCAGCTACAAAAATTATATTTTCAACAACTATTCAAACATCAGAAAAGAACAATATTATATTGCCCAATACTTTGGGTGCTGGTTATTATAAAATTGAAGCCACTACAAAAGACAAAGATGGCAATACTGTAAAAGATATACGGTACATGCAATTGTTTAACAACAGGGCTACAGCGTATCCTCAATATAATTTTTCATACACAGTAAACAATTATGTTCAACCAAATGAAACTGCAAATTTTTTAAGAGGAAGCTTAGCTGAAAATATTTTTATTGTTCAAGAAATACAAAATAGCAATAAGAAAAAAGAGCCCAATACGTACAACTTTTTACAAGCAAAAAAAGGGATTCATTCTCTTCAATACTTAGCTACAGAAAATGATAGAGGCAATGTTGGTATTAATGAAATGTACATTGTTAACAACAGAGTATACACCAATCATTACGATATTTTTGTGCCATTTACCAACAAGCAATTACAAGTAAATTATACCAGTTTTAGAAATAAAACTGAACCTGGTAGCAAAGAAACTTATACAATAAATATTAAAGGAAATAATAGCGAAAAAGTAGCAGCAGAATTGCTTACTACTATGTACGATGCTAGCTTAGAACAGTTTGTAAAACATGAACTACAAGAACCTCCTATTTGGAAAACAAATAGCTACTACAATAGTTTTTCGTATCAACAAAATTTTGCAAAAGAAATATCCAACAACAATAGTCTTGATGATATTGATAAATTAAGTTTTACAGTTTATTACGATAAACTCATAAAAAACATTACAGAAATTAGTCGCATTCAACCATTGTGGTGGAAAAATTCAAATGATTATGCTTACATGCAATTCGATAACAATAGTAATAATG